>CAKUMG010000488.1 GCA_934667465.1 uncultured Actinoplanes sp.
CTCCTCGGCCCCCGGCCCCTCGCCGGCCGAGCCGCCCGCTGCCGCTGGTCCGCCCGCTGTCGCCGGACCGCCCGCGTCCCGGCCGCCCACGGTCGCCGGGCCGCCCGCCTCCGGGCCCACCATCTTCGGCTCCGCCTCGTTCGGCTCGCGGCCGGGCGGTTCGGCGCGGTTCCCCTCCGAGCCGGCCCAGCCCGCGGAGGATTCCGCCTTCGGCCAGGACCGGACCGGGTTCACGCAGCAGCCTCCGACCGCCGGGCGCGCCTCCGTCCCGGTCGAGCCCTACCCGCAGCCGGAGCCGCGCTACGACCCGGAGCCACATTCCGGCGCCGAGCCGCGCTTCAACTCTGAGCCGCATTCCGGCGCCGAGCCGCGCTTCAACTCCGAGCCGCATTCCGGCACCGAGCCGCGCTTCAACTCTGAGCCGCGCCTCGACCCCGAACCGCGCTACGAGCCCGAGCCGCGTTCCGGCGCCGAGCAGCGCTACGAGCCCGAGCCGCGCTACGACCCGATGCCGCCCTTCGACCCGTCCGGCCGCTTCGGTCCCCCGAGCCGTTCCGTCCCGCCGCCGGAGTCCGCCGCGGTGTCCGAGTCGCCCGAGCCCCGGCCTGCGCCGGCCGATTTCCCGCGTCTCGACCTGTCCGGCAACGGAAGCTTCGACGCCTTCAGCCTGCCGCGCTCCGCCCCCGAGCCCGCTGCTGCTACCCCGGAGCCGCAGCCGGCCCCCGGCCCGCGGCCCGTCTCCCCCGCGCAGGGCCTCGACGCTCCGCGGCCCGTCTCCCCCGCGCGGGGCTTCGACGCCCCGGGCGACGAGGACGACGTCCCGCCTGTCCCGGGTGAAGTCGCTGGTCAGGCACTCGGCCGCGCGGAGAACCGCGCCGGCACCCACTCCCGCCACGGGCGCCCCGACGAGGACGACCCCCGCCCCGATGACCGGCGCTCCGGCAATGCGGGGCCGGGTGACTCGCACCGGGACGACTCGCAGCCGGACCAGGCGCCTTTCGACGACCCGCAGCTGGACGACCTGCGCCGCGCGGACCGCCCCGGAGCCTCGTGGAAGTACCCGGCGCTCCCCGACGACACCCAGATGGTGGCGCTGGGCTCGCGCCGCCCGTCCGAGGCCCTGCTCGGTGAGCTCGCGAAGGGCTTGCGCAGCCTCGACTCCGCGGCCGCCCTCCGCAGGGACCGCAAGGAGCGCAACGGCCACCACGCCTCCGGCCTGCCCAACGGCAGCCTCCCGCCCGGCCTGGACGTCCCGGCCCCCTCCGGCCAGGAGCCGCACGACGCCCCGGAGTCGGCCCTCGACTCCTTCGACCGCGCCATCGACTCCCAGCTCGACGCGCCCGGCGCCCACCCGGCCGGCCCCGCGGCCGCACGCCTCCCCGAGGAGCCCCGCTCCCCCGGCGATCCCCGCTTCCCCGAGGAGCCGCGCTTCCCCGACGCCCCCGCCCCGGAACCGGATGTCCCGGCAGCGGTGACCGGCGAGGACGCCGCCCGCCCCGGGGCGGCGGAGCCCCCGGCAGCAGACGGCGAACCGATGGCACCATCGCCCTTCCGCCCGCCCGCGCCGCCGAGCGTGCCGCTCTACGCGCCGTCCCCCTTCGCCGCGACCGGCAACCCGCCACTCCCGGACAGCTGGGCCCTCACGCCCGCCGACGAGGAGCCTTCCCGCGACGAGCCGGTGGCACCGCGGCCCCGCAGCACCGGCGACGACATCCTCTTCGGCCCCTCACCGCTCACCGGCGACGAAGCCGGACCCGAAGACGAAGCCGAAGCGGAGAACACGACCGGGCCGGCGACGATCGACCCCGCGATCGCCGAGGCCGACACCGTCCCGCTCGCGACCCACATCGCCACCGGCAGCGCCACCGTGCCGGAACCCACCGGCAGCGCCACCCCGCCGGAACCCACCGGCAGCGCCACCCTGCCGGAGCCCACCGGCAGCGGCACCGTGCCGGCACTGGACAGCGCACCGCTCCCGCCGGTCACCGCGCCGGAACCCGCCACCCCCGCGACGGGAACCACGACGCCGCCCGCCGAACCGCACGCCGAGGACGAGGACCAGGTCATGACCGACAACGCGACAACAACGGCCCCGGTGGCGGGGCGCACCGTCGCTCAGCTCCGCCCGGGCGACGTGCACGAGACGGCGATCTCGTTCTGGGACGACGCGGCGAGCGCCCGCTTCCAGGGCGAGTGGCACGAGGTGAAGGCGCAGTTC
Organism: uncultured Actinoplanes sp.; assembly: GCA_934667465.1. GTDB lineage: Bacteria > Actinomycetota > Actinomycetes > Mycobacteriales > Micromonosporaceae > Actinoplanes. The sequence goes on from CAKUMG010000488.1 coordinate 2,219, forward strand.
GTCGACGACCCGACGGCCGCCCTCGCGCGGGCCCGCGACCTGATCAGCGAGGCCGTCGAGGAGCTGTCCACGGCGATGCTGGCCGAGCGCGACGAGCTCGACCCGCTGCGCGGGACCGGCACCCCGGACACCGAGAGCATGCGGATGGCGATGCGCGGCTACCGCGCGTTCCTGGACCGCATCCTGGGCCTGTAGCGCCCCTGGAACGCCGGCACGACGAAAGGACCGCGGCGCCGCCGCGGTCCTTTTCGGTCACCGCACGGGTCCGGCGCGGCCGCCGCCGAGCGTGCGATCAAGAAGGTGAGCCGGCGGGCGGCCGCGAGCCTCCCGCCACGTCATGAACGAGGCCGCATGCTGCGACCCGGTTGCTGCCGCGCGCCCGCCTGCCGCCCGGACCGGCAGCCAGGAGCCAACAGCCGGAATCCCGCGGCGCAGGCGAATCACGCGGCCCGGCGGCGCGGGCGGCGACCACCGCGGCCGGTCAGGCGGCTTCCTCGTGGTGGACGCAGCGGTGGCAGAGGACCGGGTGCAGCAGGTGCGCCAGGTCGTGCCGGTCGGTGACCGGGCGCGGGAACGAGAGCCGGGCGAGGCGGTTGCCGAGCCGCACCATGAAGCCGTACCGGTCGAGGCGCACCACGCGGGGGTCGTCGCCGGGGCGGGCGGCCTTGCCGAGCTGGCGGCGCACGTAGTCCGACATCTCGGTGACGTGGTGGTCGGAGAGGTCCGCGATGAGGTCGAACTCGATGGCGCGCAGCGGGTCGGGCAGCGCCGCGGCGTACTCGTCGGGGTCGACGTCGACCAGGTTCTCGTTGCGCTCGTACCGCACCTCGGCGACGTCCATGCGGTGGATGACCTGGGTGTCGCCGACGTCGAGCAGGTCGGTGGCCGGGTCGGTCTCCGCGTAGTCGAGCGCCGCCTGGCGGGCCTCGTCGCCGTGCAGCTGGGTGGCCCAGCCGGCGACCCAGACGCGGCCGAGCGACGGCGCACCGGCGGTCGGGGGCACGTCGGTGATGTCGAGGACCAGGGCGGTGTCGTCCACGTCGGGCCCCGGGCGCAGGGCTGCGGCGAGGGTGCCGTCGGCGGGCGACAGCAGCAGCAGCCTGCCCTGGGCGTCCGCCACGTGCCGGACCGGGTAGGGCCCCGGGCGGCAGGCGATGTGCGCGGTGGCGGGCAGATGTCCGGCCGCAATCGTTCGCGCGACCTCGGCATGGCTGGGCTGCATGTCAGGTTCCTCCGGACGTCGGTTAGGCTAACCTTAGTAAGGCGAGGCTAACCGTAACACCTGCCCCGGAGGAAGAAAGATCGCCCGTGAACAACTCCCGACCCAAGGCCCGGCTGTCGCGGGCACTCGGCATTCCACTCACCCGTAAGTGCGTCAAGTACTTCGAGCGGCGCCCGTTCCCGCCCGGCGTGCACGGCCGCGGCCGGCGCAAGTCCTCGGACTACCAGGTCCGGCTGCTCGAGAAGCAGCGGCTGCGGCACCAGTACAACATCAGCGAGACCCAGATGCGGGCGGCCTACGACGAGGCGCACCGCAAGGACGGCAAGACCGGTGAGAACCTGGTCGCGCTGCTGGAGAGCCGGCTCGACGCCACCGTGCAGCGTGCCGGGCTCGCCCGCACGATCTACCAGGCGCGGCAGCTCGTCGCGCACGGCCACTTCACCGTGGACGGCAAGAAGGTGGACCGCCCGTCCTACCGGCTCAAGCCGGGACAGGTCATCGAGGTCCGCGAGTCCAGCCGGCAGAAGCCGCCGTTCCAGATCGCCGCGACCGGCGCCCAACTGGACGGGCCGACCGCGCCGTACCTCTCGACCGTGATCGAGGACCTGCGCACCACCGTCATCCGCAAGGCGGCGCGCTTCGAGGTGCCGGTCGTGTGTGACGAGCAGCTCGTCGTCGAGTTCTACGCCCGCTGATCCACGGCCGCGGACTCCCCTCCGCGGCCCGCACCACCCGGCGCGCCCACCCGCCTCTCGGCGCGCCCCGGTCCGGCGCTGTTCCTTGCCGGAGCCGCGCCCGGTCCGGCGCCGCTCCCCGCGAGCCGCACCGGTCCGGACCGGACCGGACCGAAGACAGTTGAGACCCCGGCACAACGGCGTGCCGGGGTCTCAGCGTCTTTCCGGGGGCGGCGTCAGCGGGTCTGCTCCAGCCAGCTCGCATACAGCTTGGCGTAGATCGACCCCTCGTCCCGTACGAGATCCGCGTGCGCCCCCCGCTGCACGACGCGTCCCGCGTCCACGACGATCACCTCGTCGGCGGCCTGGGCCGTGGAGAGCCGGTGCGCGATCGCGACGGTGGTCCGGCCGCGCGTGACCAGGTCGAGCGCGCGCTGCAGCCGCACCTCGGTCGCCGGGTCGACGGCGCTGGTCGCCTCGTCGAGGACCAGCAGGTCGGGGTCGGCGACGTACGCCCGGACCAGCGCGACGAGCTGCCGTTCGCCCACGCTGAGCGCCTCGCCACGTTCGCCCACGGGCGTGTCGAGCCGCTCGGGCAGCCCGCCGAGCCAGTCCGCGAGCCCCAGCTCGTGGAACGCCAGCTCCAGCTCGTCGTCGCTCAGGCCGGGCCGGGCGAACCGGATGTTCTCCGCCACCGTCGCGTCGAAGAGGAACCCGTCCTGCGGCACCATCACGACCCGCGAGCGCAGCGAGTCGAAGCGCACCGAGGTCAGCGGCGTGCCGGACAGCAGCACCTCGCCGCCGGCCGGGTCCATCAGCCGGGTGAGCAGCTTCGCGAACGTGGTCTTGCCGCTGCCGGTCTCCCCCACCACGGCCACCTTGGTCCGCGCGGGGATCTCCAGGTCCACGTCGTCGAGCACGACCGGCCCGCCCGGGTAGCGGTAGGACACGTCGGCGAAGCGGACCGACAGCGGCCCCGGCGGCAGGTCCACGCCGGCGGCGCCCGGGTCGGAGACGTCCGGCGCGATGTCGAGCACGTCGAGCACCCGGCGCCAGCCCGCGACGGCGTTCTGCGCCTCGTTGAGCACCTCGGTGGCGATCTGCACCGGCTGGATGAACAGCGTGACCAGGAACAGGTAGGCGGTGAGCTGCCCGATCGTGAGTCCGCCGCCGACGCCGAGCGCCACGCCCGCGCACACCACGCCGGCCAGCGCCAGGCCGGTCGCGACCTCGCCGGTGGAGAAGCTGGTGACGCTGGTCCGCATCGCGTACTGCTGGCGGGTCCGCACGTCGC
>CAKUMG010000489.1 GCA_934667465.1 uncultured Actinoplanes sp.
ACGCCCGATCGTAGTCGTGCCGCTAGCGGCGGTCGTAGGCGACGCGCCCGCGGCGGATGACGAGCAGCCGATCCACGTAGCCGTGCCGCGCCGCCCGGATCTCGGCGACCGCGGCGAGCCCGTCGGTGCCGGGCATCTCCAGGTCGATGACGAGCACGTCCGGACGATTCAACAGCGTCTCCCGTACGGCCTCCGCCCCGTCCGCCGCCTCCGCCAGCACCGTGACGTCGCCCTCCAGGGGGAGCAGGGCGGCGAGCGCCTTGCGCAGCAGCGCCTCGTCGTCGGCGAGCACCACAGTGGTCATCGGGGACTCCTCCCGGGGAACGTGGCGGCGGTCAGGAAGTGACCGTCCTCCTGCCGTACGGTCAGGTCGCCGCCGTCGTCGGCCAGCCGCTCGCGCAGCGTGGCCAGCCCGCGCAGCTCGGTCGGCGGGGACTCGCCCGGGCCGTCGTTGACGATGCTGATCCCGGAGCCCGACAGCGTGATCCGGACCCGGGTGGCCTGCGCGTGCCGCAGGATGTTCGTGGTCGTCTCGCGCAGCACCTGACCGAGCAGCCGGCCCGCGGCCGCGCCGGGCTCGCCGTCGCGGACCACCTCGACCTCGATGCCGGCCGCCTCGAACAGGTTCTTGGCGTTCTCGAGCTCGGCGGCGAGGTTGAGCCGCCGCTGCGCGTACGCCAGCTCCTTGGTCTGTTTGATGGTGTCGCCGACCAGGGCGTGGATCTCGCGCAGCTCCTCCTCGGCCCGGTCCGGATCGGTCCGCACCAGTTTGCGGGCCAGCGCCGTCTTGAGTTTGACCACGTGCAGGGTGTGGCCGTGGATGTCGTGCAGGTCGCCGGCGAAGCGAACCCGCTCGCGGGCCACGGCCAGCTCCGCCTTGCGTTCCCGGGACTCCTCGAGGTCCTTCACGACGTCGTAGAACGCCTTGTTGGGGAACATGAAGCCGGTCAGGACCACGGTCAGACCGGTCGGGACGAAGACGTACGAGACGAAGTCGCCGCGCAGGCTGCCGTCGGCCAGCACCATGCCGGCCACGCCCACCCCGGCGACGTAGGCGGCGAGCGCGACCGCGGCCGCGGCCCGGTGGCGGCGCAGCCGGGGCACGATCAGCGACCCGGCGATCATCAGCCCGTACCAGCCGCCGGGCGTGGGCCCCAGCGCGATGCCGAGCGGCCACACCACCGCGGCGACGGCCAGGCACGGCGCCGCGACCCGGGACAGGTCGCCGGCGGTCCACCGCTCGAAGGCCACCACCCCCGCGACGACGCCGAGCGTCAGGACGGCCGCGGTCGCTGGGCCCTGCGCGTGCCGGAGCACCAGGAACGCGCCGCCGACCAGCATCGAGGGCAGGCCGACGGTCAGGTTGAGCGTGCGCAGCCGCCCGCGCGGCGTGTCCGCCATCGTTGCCTCCCCGGTGAGCGGTCCTGCCCCCACTATCGATCATCCGGCGCCCGGGCGACCAGTGACACGGTGTCACATGCCGCCGGGCGGTGGCCGATCATGGGGCGTGACCTTCTCGCTGACCGTCCCGCCACTGTTCGCCGCGCTGGCCCCGGCCCGGTCCGTGCTGATCGCGGGGGCGGGTGGGGGTTTCGACGTGTACGCCGGGCTCCCGCTCGCCCTCGCGCTGCGGCGCGCCGGGGTGCGCGTACACCTGGCGAATCTGTCTTTTTCCGAACTGACCCAGCTCGACCGGGGTGACTGGGTGGCGGAGAACGTCGCGGCGGTGACCCCGCGGACGGCCAGCGGCGACTGGTACTTCCCCGAGCGGACCCTCGCCCGGTGGCTGGCGGCGCAGGATCTGCCGTCCACCGTGTACGCGTTCCCGCCGCTGGGCGTCGACCGGCTGCGCGACGCCTACCGGCACCTGGTGGACAGCCTGGACGTCGATGCGGTGGTGCTGGTCGACGGGGGCACCGACATCCTGCTGCGCGGCGACGAGAGCAACCTCGGCACGCCGGTGGAGGACATCACCAGCCTGACCGCGGTGGCCGGGCTGGACGTGCCGGTGAAGCTGGTGACCTGCCTCGGGTTCGGCATCGACGCGCACGACGGCGTCAACCACGTCGAGGTGCTGGAGAACCTCGCCGCGCTCGACCGTGACGGCGGCTATCTCGGGGCGCTGTCGATCCCGCGCGACAGCGACGAGGCGCGGCTCTACCGCGAGGCCGTGGCCGACGCGCAGGCCGCCACGCCGGACCGGCCGAGCATCGTGCACGGGCAGATCGCGGCGGCGACCCGGGGCGCGTTCGGCGATGTGCAGTTCACGCAGCGCACCAGCGGGAGCCCGTTGTTCGTGAACCCGCTGATGGCGATGTACTTCACGGTCGATCTGGACAAGCTGGCGGCGCGCTGCCTCTACACCGACCGGCTCGAGGGGACGTGGGGGCGGCGCCAGGTGACCAGCCGCATCACGGCGTTCCGCGACGAGATCTCGCCGCGGATCCCGCGCGCCTACCCGCACTGAGGGCCCGCGCCATGACTACGCGGATCCTGCCCATCGCGTTGCCTGCCACCGGCTCACTCAACCCCCGCCGATAACGCGCGGCTGGTTGCCGGTCTGGTCGCGGGCAGTTCCCGCCGGTGTGGAAGCAGGTCCGAGTCGACGTGCCGGCCGGCCGTCATTCTCCGGGGGCCTCGGCGATTCAGCGCTCGATGTGGCCGAAGAAGAGGCTGGCGGGCGAATCGAGTTCGGGCGAGGTGAAGAAATCCCGGATGGCACCGACGAATTCGCCGCGGCTGATTCGCCCGTCGTCATCGGTGTCCAGCTCGAGGAAGACGTTCAGCGCCTCGAGGTCCGACACGCCCCACGCCTCCAGGAACACCTTGTACTCCGGCTTGCTGATGGCGTCGTCCACGTCGGTGTCCATCACGTCGAAGATCGCCTGCGGGACCAGTTCGGCCATGGTGAAGCGGCCCCTGTCGGCGCCCGCAGCCTGGTTCGCAGCCACGAACTGCTCTTTCGACAGCCGCTCGACGCCGTTCACGTGCCGCAGCAGCTCCGACCAGTACGTCTGGTAGGCGGCTCGCAGCGCATGCGCCCGGCGGTCCTCCGCCGCGAGGCCGTATCCGTTCAGGTAGCGACTGATCAGGCGCTCGTAGTCGCTCCAGTCGACAAATCCGTCCCGGTCGGTGTCGCTCGCATCGAACAGATGACCCAGCTTCACGGCGAGCGGATCATCAGTGCCATCGGTCATCTGTCCAGGCCCTCCGGATGCATGGTTTGTGAGTAAAACTACCTCACAACTGACGAGCGGGGCGTTCGTCCCACGCTGGTCCGGACGTGACGGCTGTTCTCCTGGGAGCGCTCTCGGTCGTAGCGTACAGAGCGTGAAGCCCACCATTGAGGACGTCGCGCGATCGGCTGGGGTGTCGCGTGCGACGGTGTCGCGGGTGATCAATCGGGCGCCGGGGGCGTCGGCGCGGTTGCGGGCCCGGGTCGAGGCCGCCATCGCGGAGCTGGGGTATCTGCCCGATCCGACGGCGCGGGCGCTGGCTTCGGGGCGGCATCGGGCGGTGGATGTCGTCGCGCTCGAGGACGGGGAGGCCGATTCCGGCTGGCTGGGTGCGGATCCGTACTACAGCAGGGTGCTGTCCGGGATGATGGCGTTGTTGCAGGCGCAGGATGTCCAGATCCGCATCCACGGGGTGCGCGACGGTGACATCGATGCGATCGCCGAGCGGGTCACCGTGGGTGCCGTGCTGACGAATCTGCCGCCCGATCTCGCGTCGCGGTTCTACGGACGGTGCCGGCAGGTGGTGTCGCTGGTCGCGACGGCGCCGGTGGTGCCCGCGGTGACGGCGGACAACGCCGGCGGGATGCGGGCGGCCGTCGAGCATCTGTACGCGCTGGGCCGTCGCCGGATCGCGGCCGTCCACGGGCCGAAGGACAACACCTGTGCGATCGACCGCCGCGCGGGCTATCTGGAGGCCATGACCGAGCGCGGTCTTGTGCCTGTCGATGCGCGCGGGGACTTCCAGCTCGGGAGCGGGCGTGCCGCCGCGCGCGAGCTGATCGAACGGCACCCGGACCTCGACGCGGTGGTGGTGGGCTCCGACCTGATGGCCGCGGGGGCGGTGCAGGGGCTCACCGCGGCCGGGCGCCGGGTGCCGGGTGACGTCAGCGTCGTCGGCTTCGACGACAGTGTCGCCGCGATGTGCGCCAACCCGCCGCTGACCACCATGCGGATCCCGGTCGAGGAGATGGCCGCCGCGGCCACCCGCCTGCTGCTGGACGGCCCAGTCCCGGCCGGTCACCGCGAGCTTTACCCGGTCGAGCTCGTCCCGCGCGCGAGCACCCGGCCCGCCTGACAGGCAGGGACGCGTACGGGAGCGCCGCCGCGTCCCCGGCGTCGAACGGCCGCAGGAACCCGGCAGGTGATGACGGGTACGCCGCAGGCGGTCAGCAGGACCGCCGACAGGGCTAGCACAGCCACCACGGCGAGGCGGCGGGTCTTGACGCTGGTCACACGAGCCTCCCCAGGCCGGTGAGACTTCACTGTGTCTCCGCCGGCGCGCCCTGTCCTCATCCCGTACGGGTGACTCGCACGCATAACCCGCTGTACTGCGGGTACGCGGGCCCGGACCGATCACCACCGAGAACAGGAGTCCGTGATGACGAACCCGCAGCAGCCGGAACTCCGGCGCAGCGACGAGTCCCCGACCACCAAGCAGCGCGTCGAGGACGCCGACCCGCCAACCGGCCCGGGCGGCACCCACGACCGCACCGGCGACCGGCCCGTCCCCGAGGGCCAGGTCTCCCCGTACGGCCCCGCGGGCCACACCGCCTCCGACAAGTCCTGACGCGTGCCCGGGCCCGGCCGGCCCCCGCACTTCACCCGGTCGGGCCGGTGTGGTCGCGGCAGGTCTGGGACGGTGGGCCGGCCTGGAGCGCTCGTAGGTATTCCTCGTTCACCATGACGACGAAGCGGGACCGCCGGTTCGGTAGCACCGGCATCCGCCAGTGGCCGCTGTTCTGCCAACTGCCGTGAATCCACCAGTACAGCCGGGGGACTTCGCTTTGGAAGAAGCGAGCCTGCAGCCGAGCATGGCGAGCCTGCTTGTACTGACCCAGCACCAGGACGCCGAGGGTGATCGCCGAGATGACCGCCGACGCGGCCCCATAGGCCTGGCCGATATCGCTGATCCGGGAGTAGTCGCCCTCCGCCGCGAACAAGCGACCAAGAACGAGGGGGAGAAGAAGCACCCCCGTTACGGCAACGATGAAGGCGGTTGCGGCGATCGTTGTCACGATCAGTCGACGAACGGTACTTGTGTCGCGACTTTTCGAGATCGGAGAGTCAGAAGCTCTCATCGCGCCTCCAGGACGGCTTTTCGCGATTATGCCTGCGCCGGAGGAGGTGGGAGCCCATTCATTCGCATGGTGCCGATTTACCGGATGCAGCCG
>CAKUMG010000490.1 GCA_934667465.1 uncultured Actinoplanes sp.
GCGGCTGGGGCTGCGCACGGTGCTGCTCACCGCGCTCGGCCCGGACATCTTCGGGACCATCACGCGCGAGCGCCTCGAGGATCTGGTTCTGCCGCTCTTCCGTCAGCACGGCGCGGCACGATACCGCAAAAAACCGCAGAAGACGGCAGAAGCGGGCGAACACCCGATCCGGGACGGCCGTGTTCGGGGGGTCGGGAGGCGTCGAGGCGCCCGTGAGGGTGTCCCTGGGGTGGATGTTCGGGTGTTCCACCGATGCGCTCGGGGTCCGCCGCGACGAGGTCCAGATCTACGCCATCGAGAGCGAGGACCGGGCCCGGATGGAGGCCACCGACCTCGACCTCCGTCCGCAGCCGGTGAAGCTGGTGATCGCCAGCTACAGCATCACCGACGCCCGCGAGCAGATGCCCAACGTCATGTTCAGCGAGTCCTACCTGCACACCGAGCAGTCCGTGCTCACCCTGCCCGACCATCCGCGGGTGACCAGCCTGGAGGACCTGAAGGGCAAGCGGGTCTGCTCGCTGTCCAGCTCGACCAGCGAGACCCAGGTCGAGAAAGCCGGCGCCGACCTCAAGCGGGTCAACCGGGTCGGCGAGTGCCTGCCGTTGCTGGATCGCGGCGAGGTCGACGCGGTCAGCACCGACGCCGCGATCCTGGGCGGGTTCAAGGCGAAGTTCCCGGACAGGTACGACCACTGGGATCTCGGCCTGGACGAGACCGAGGCGTGGGGCATCAGCACCGGCGCCAACGAGGCGCTGCGCGACCTGGTGAACGTCACCCTCTACCGCTCGTACGCCGACCCGGAGGACTCGCGGTGGGAGGACGCCTACGAGGCCTCGATCCGGCCGGAGATGAACCTGCAGACCAACAAGGGCCCGGACGGTGTGGGCCTGCCCCTGGTGCCGCTGGCCCGGCCGCAGCAGCCGTTCATCGACCGGCCCGCGGTGCGCGAGCTGCCCTGGGAGGAGCTGACGCCATGACCGTCGTCACCGAGCGGCGGGTCCGCGCGCGCCGGACCCAGTTCAACTGGCTGCTGACCGCGCTGCCGGCCTTTCCCCTGGTGCTGCTCGTGCTGCGGCTGTGGTACCTCAGCCGCCAGGACCTGCCCACGATGCTGCTGCTGGTGCAGTACATCAGCCCGCTCGGCATGATCAGCGCCCTGGTGATCTCGCTGGTCTGGACCGTGCCGGCGGTGGTGCTCACGATCCGGACGCTCGGCGGGATCCTGCTGGTCAGCTCGCCCGACCAGCAGGAGGCCACCCGGCGCTCCGCGCTCGCCCTGGTCGCCCTGCGGATGCCGGACTGGGTGGTCGTGCTGGCCGCCGGGCTGGCCGGTTTCACCTGGCAGCTGCGGATGCTGCCGACCCTGCTCATGCTGATCCTCGCGATCCTCGGCCTCAGCGCGGTGCAACGATATCCCGGCGAGCGCCGGATGCTGATCGTGGCCACGCTCGTCGTGCCGATCGCCGCCGGGGTCCTGACCCTGCTCTGGGTGTGGCCCGGCATCCGCACGGCCCTGGGCGCGGGCGAGGCCGGCACGGCAGTGCTGCTGGCCGTCCCGCCGCTGCTCGGCTGGCTGCTCACCGGGCCGGTCCCGCCGCGGGCCGCCCGGCTCGCCACGCACTGGCCGGCCGTCGCCGCGCTGGCGGTCGCGCCCGTGATCGTCGGCGTCATGTTCCTGCGCGCCCCGGTGCTGCCGAACAGTGCGATCGAGGTGGACGCCGAGACCTCGCCGCCGGCCGCTTCGGCGGAGGCTGCCCGGGAGGATGCGCCGGCCTCGCCGGAGGACCCGCCGGCCGTCCAGGTGATCCGCGGGCAGCTGATCACCGTGGACGACACCGCCACCACCATTCTCACCCGCGGGGGTGATGTCATGTTCGTACCCAACGATCGGGTACGGTCCAAGACGCTCTGCCCGGAGCCCGTGCGGCCGACGTTCAGCCGGATCACGGTGCGCGGATGGGCCGTCGACCAGTCCGCTCTCGAGTGGGCCGCGCCGACCAGGCCGGTCGGCACCGAGGTCGATCCGCGGTGCCTCGGTCGCCCGCTGTGACATCGAGGGCCTACACTCCCGGCCGTGGAATTCCTTTTTCCGCAGTTGGCGGACCTTTGTCGCGGCGCGCCGCCGACCGCGTGCAGACAGGCTGGACCGGACCTGGCAGGCTGCACGCCATGACCTTGCACCTGCGGTGGGCGGCCGTCACCGATAGAGGCCACGTGCGGAGCAGCAATCAGGACTGCTATTACGCCGGAGACCGGCTGCTGGTCGTCGCGGACGGGATGGGTGGGATGGCCGCCGGCGACGTGGCCAGCCGCACCGCCGTCGAGGCCATGGCGTCGCTGGACGTGCCGATCGACAACGATCACCAGATGGACGCGCTGCACAAGGCGCTCGAGGTGGCGAACGGGCGGATCGCCGAGACCGTCGCGAGCGACCAGGCGCTGCAGGGCATGGGCACCACGCTGACCGCCGTCGTCTTCTCGGGCGACCGGGCCGCGCTGGCCCACGTCGGTGACAGCCGGGCCTACCTGCTGCGCGACGGCCGGCTCAACCAGCTGACCAAGGACGACACCTACGTCCAGATGCTCGTCGACCAGGGCCTGATCAAGCCCGAGGAGGCCGCCGCGCACCCGCGGCGGGCGGTGGTCACCCAGGCCCTGCAGGGCGAGCCGGTCAGCCCGTCCTACGTGATCGTGGAGCCCGAGCAGGGTGACCGCTGGTTGCTGTGCAGCGACGGTCTCACCGGCGTCGTGCCGGCCGAGCGCATCGAGGCCGAGCTGCTCGGCGTCGAGGACCCGCAGGACTGCGCGACGCGGTTGCTCGACCTGGCCCTCGAAGGCGGCGGCCCGGACAACATCACGGTGATCGTGGCGGACACGACGTTCGGCTGATCCGGCCGCCGGGCGTGCTGCCGCCGGGCGTGCTGCGCCGGTGGCGGGCTGCGGGCCGGGGCGTGGGCGTGCTGCGCCGGTGGCGGCTGCCGGACCGGGGCGCGGGAGTGCTGCCGTCGGTGGCGGGCTGCGGTACCTTACTCCGGTCGCGGGCGGGGGCCCGCCGATCCTCCACGAGCGGGCGGTGATGACGACGGGACGGCTGTCCGTGCGGCTCACCGTGACGATCGCGCTGATCGCGGTCGTCACGGCCGTCGGCACGTGGGCCGTGCCGCCCGGCCCGGGACAGCGGCTGTTCGACGACGCCGCCCAGTTCGGCGCCGGGGTGCTCGCGGCATTCGCCTGCTTCGCGGGCGCCCGGGACCGCACCGGCGCCCGGGCCCGCTGGCGGCTCGTGCTCGGCGCGGGCCTGGTCAGCTGGGCACTGCTGCGGCTCTGGTGGATCGTCCGCGACGTCGCCGAGCCCGCCCGGATGCCGGCCATGGATGTCGCGGACATCGGCTTCCTGACGCTGCCCGCCTGCGTGTTCCTGGCCCTGCTCAGCGCGACCATGGTGCTGCCGCGCTCGGACCGGGTGCCGCTCGGCCGCGACCGGGTCGTCCTGATCATCGACAGCTTCCTGGTCACCGGCTCGATCGTCGCGCTCGCCTGGTCCACGCTGCCCGCGGACCTGATCGCCGACGCCGTGCGCAGCCCGGCCGTGATCGGGGTCGCCGCCCTCTACCCGCTCGCCGACCTGCTGCTCGTGGTGATGACCGGGCTGCTGCTGACCACCCGGCCGGCGTGGCACCCCGCCCGCGGGCCACTGTGGCTGGTCGCGGCAGCGATGATGGCCTTCGGCTGCTCCGACACGCTGCGGCTGCTCGATGCCGGCGCGGCAGTCCTGAGCCCCGCCGAGTCGGCCGGGCACCTGCTCGGGCCGGCGCTGCTCGGGCTGGCCGCGCTGAGCAACCCGGGGCCGCTCGCGCAGGCGCCGCCGCGGGCCGAGCCGGAATGGCCGCACCTGCTGCTGCCCTACCTGCCGCTGATCGCCTCGGGCGTCGTCATCGCGGTGCGGACCGGCACCGGCGGGCAGCTGTCGTCGTACGAGGCCTTCTTCGGCTGGCTGGGTCTCGGGCTGGTGGTGGCCCGGCAGATGCTGACGATCGCCGAGAACGCGGTGCTGCTCGCGCAGATCTCCGACGGCCAGGCGCGCCTGCACCACCAGGCCTACCACGATCCGCTGACCGGGCTCGCCAACCGCGCGCTGTTCCGGGAGCGGCTGGTGCTGGCCCTCGACGCGTACCGGCACCGCGGCACCCCGGTCGCGCTGATCTTCGCCGACCTGGACGACTTCAAGCTCATCAACGACAGCTACGGGCACGGCACGGGCGACCGGCTGCTGCGCGCGATCGCCACCCGGCTGGCCTCCTGCGCCGGCCCGGGCGCGCTGGTGTCCCGGCTCGGCGGCGACGAGTTCGCGGTGCTGCTCGACCAGGACGCGGACGTGGCCGAGCCGGTCGCCGAGCGCATGCTCGCGGCGCTGCGCGAGCCGTACCTGATCGACGGCCGCCCGGTCGGCGTCAGCGCCAGCCTCGGCCTGGTACTGCCCGAGCCGGGCGACAAGGAGCTCTCCGCCGACAGCCTGCTGCGCCGCGCCGACGCCGCCATGTATGCGAGCAAGCGCCGCGGCAAGAACGCGCTGGCCCGCTACACCGGCGCCGCCGACGGCGGCCCGCACGCCGACCTGCCGCACCTGCTGATGCGCGCGCTCGCCACCGACCCGGCCGGGAACGGCTTCGAGGTCCACTACCAGCCGATCGTGCGGCTCACCGACGGCGTGGTGGTGGCCGTCGAGGCGCTCGCCCGCTGGACCGATCCGGTCGCCGGCCCGGTGCACCCCGACGTCTTCGTCACCGTCGCCGAGCGGACCGGCCTGGTCGCCGCGATCGACGACTTCGTGCTCGACCGGGCCTGCGCGGACATGGGCGCGCTGACCGCCGCGTTCGGCGCCCCGGTCGCGGTGCACGTCAACGTCGCCGCGGCCCGCCTGAGCCGGCCCGGCCTCGCCGAGGGCATCGTGGGGGTGCTCGAGCGGCGCGGCGTCCCGGCCGGCCGGCTGGTCGTCGAGATCACCGAGACCGGGCGGATCCCCGACCTGCCGCGCGCGGCCGAGGCGGCGACCACCCTGCGCGCCCACGGCGTCCGCGTCGCCCTGGACGACTTCGGCAGCGGCTACAACGCGCTGGCCCAGCTGCACTCGCTGCCGGTCGACATCGTCAAGCTCGACTCGACCCTGACCGACGTCGACGTCGACCCGGAGCGCGCGGGGGCGCTGTGCCGCTCGGTCGTCCGCATCTGCGCCGACCTGGGCATCACTGTCGTCGCCGAGGGCATCGAGACGGCCGACCGCGAGGAGTCGCTGACCGCCGCGGGGTGCGACCTCGGGCAGGGCTACCTGTACGGGCAGCCCCGCCCGGTGCAGCGCCTCGCCGCCACGATCCCGTCCCAGCCCGGCCCGGCCAGCAC
>CAKUMG010000491.1 GCA_934667465.1 uncultured Actinoplanes sp.
GCTGGGGACTCGCCGTCGACTACATCGAAGAGGACCGTCCCCTCTCGACAGTCGGCCCGCTCTTCGGGCTCAAGGAGCGGCTGCCGGACGAGTTCCTCGTCATGAACGGCGACATCCTCACCGACCTCGACTACGCCGACCTGCTGCACCAGCACGCCCTCGCGCCCGGCGGCCTCACCGTCGCCATCGCCGAGCGGGTGCACAAGGTCGAGTTCGGCGTGCTCGACGTGGAGCAGGCGCAGATCGTCGGCTTCCGCGAGAAGCCGAGCCTGCGCTACCAGGTCAGCATGGGGGTGTACGGGATGTCGAAGCGCACGCTCGCGCCGTACCCGGCCGGGATGGCGCTCGGCTTCGACCGGCTCGTCCTCGACCTGCTGGCCCGCGGCGACCACCCGGCGACGTACCCGTTCGCCGGCTTCTGGCTCGACATCGGCCGCCCCGAGGACTACGACGAGGCCAACCGCACGTTCGAGACGATCCGCCCCAAGATCCTGCGCGAGCGTCTGGGGGAGCCGGTATGACCGACTGCACCGAGCGTCACTCGCCCGGAAGCGAACAACGACCCGGCACCGCGAGGGCCAGGAGGGCATGCCAAGGAGGTACAGCATGAGGGTCGTCCTGTTCGGAGGGTCGGGGTTCATCGGGCGGCACGTGCGGGCGGCCCTCGAAGCCGATCCGGCGATCACCGAGGTCGTGTGCACCGGCCGGGATCGGCACGACCTGATCGCGGGCAGCGCCGCGGACCTGACCGAGCTGCTGCGGGCGGAGGCGCCGCAGGCTGTGGTCAGCTGCGTGGGCGCGCTGGGCGGGTCCGACGAGGATCTCGTGCGCGCCAACACGCTGGTGGCGGCGAAGCTGCTGGAGGCGTCGGGTCCGGCGGCGCCGCGTGCGCGGCTGGTCCGGCTCGGCTCCGCCGGGGAGTACGGGGTGGTGGCGCACGGGCACGCGGTCACCGAGGACGACCGGCTCGAGCCCGTCGGCGCGTACGGGGTCAGCCACGTGGCCGGCACCCGGCTGTTCACGCTCGCCGGCGAGTCCGGTCGCGCGGACGCGGTGTCGGTGCGCGTGTTCAACCCGATCGGACCGGGGCAGCCCGGCGAGAACGTGCTCGGGCGGGCGGCGCAGCGGATCCGCGAGGCCCGCGGGTCCGGGGCGTCGGTGATCACTCTGGGGCCGCTGGGCGCGTACCGGGACTTCGTGGACGTGCGCGACGTGGCGTCGCTGCTGCGCGCGATCGTGGTGGCACCCCGGGTCCGGCACCGGGTGTACAACGCCGGGAGCGGGCGGGCGGTGACCGTACGGGAAGCGGTTGGCGCTCTTGTCGCCCGCGCCGCCTGGAAGGGCGCCGTCCGCGAGGCCGGTGCCGGACCGCAGCGCTCCGCGGCCGTCGACTGGATCCAGGCCGACATCTCCCGGGCCGGCGCCGAGTTCGGCTGGAAACCCGCGCACGACCTGGCCTCCTCGATCGCCGGGATCTGGGACAACGCGTGATTCGGCCGTACGCCTCCGTCGCGCTCGCCGTGCTGCTGCTGTCCGCGGCCGCCTGCACGGCCGAGCCGGCGTCCCCTCCTCCCGCGGCGGTCTCCCCGCCGCCGGCCGTGTCTTCCCCCGTCCCGGCGCCGTCCGTCACGGAGTCCGCCGCCCCGGAAGCCGCTGTCAGTACCGCGCCGCGTGACATCCGGTCGTGGGCGTATCAGCTGCAGAACTATGCCGGGGGCACGCTCGATCAGCTGGCGGCGGGGGACTACGAGCTGCTCGTGATCGACCTGGCCCGCGACGCGCACGAGGACTGGTTCCGCCCCGACGAGCTCGCGCGCGTCCGGGCGACAGGCAAGCGCGTCCTCGCGTACTTCGAGATCGGCAGCCTCGAGGACTTCCGGCCCGAGTACTCGGTCGTCCGGCGGCAGGCCCCGGACCTGCTCGCCAACGAGTGGGGCGACTGGCCGGGCGAGTACTTCGTGCGCTACTACGACCCGCGCTGGTGGGACCTCGTCGTGCGGGGCCGCGTCGACCGGGCCGTCGCGGCCGGGTTCGACGGCGTCTACCTGGACACGCCGCTGGCGTACGAGGAGATCGATCTCGACGCCGTGCAGGGGCGCGACCGGGACGCCCTCGCCGCGGACATGGCCGACCTCATCGTGCGGATCAGCGCGTACGCGAAGAAGCGCAAACCCGGGTTTCTCATCGTGCCGCAGAACTCGCCGGAGCTGCGGCACCAGCGGGGCTACACCGCGGCGGTCGACGGGATCGGCATGGAGGAGCTGTTCTACCAGGCCACCGACGAGCGCTGCACCGAGGACTACTGCGCCGAGAACCTGGCCGAGACCCGGGCGCTGCGCGACGCCGGGAAGTTCGTGCTCGGCGTCGACTACGCGAGCCGCCCGGCCGATGTCCGCACCGCCTGCAAGCGCTACGAGAGCGAACGGTTCGCCGGCACGGTCACCGTGCTGGAACTGGACCGTCCCAGCCCGCCGTGCTCCTGACACGGCCTTGCACAGAGAGAGGGAACAGCTTATGCCTCAGACGATCGGGGTAGTCGGGCTCGGCTATGTCGGGCTCACCCTGACCGCGGCGCTCGCCGACAAGGGCTTCGTCGTGCACGGCGCGGACGTGTCGCCCAGGGTGATCGACACCCTGTCGCAGGGCCGCTCGCACATCTTCGAGCCCGGCGTCGAGGAGGTCTTCGCCGCCAAGGTGGGTACGGGGGTGCACGTCGCCGCGGAACTGCCGCGCGACACCGTGGACGTCGCCGTGATCAGCGTGTCGACGCCGGTGGACGAGACGACCCGCCGCCCCAACCTGGCCAACCTGGCGGCGGCCGCGCGCAGCGTCGCGGCGACCTGCCGCCCGGGCACGCTGGTCGTGGTCCGCAGCACCGTGCCGGTCGGCACCAGCCGCAACGTGGTGCTGCCCGAGCTGCACGCCGCGTGGGGCGACGAGGTCCGGCTCGTGATGGCGCCCGAGCGCACGATTCAGGGTCAGGCGCTGCGCGAGCTGGTCGAGCTGCCGCAGGTGATCGGCGGGCTCGACGAGGCGAGCACGCGCGCGGCGGCGGAGTTCTTCGGCGGGCTCGCGAACAGCCTGGTCGAGGTGTCCAGCCTGGAGGCGGCCGAGATGGTCAAGCTCTCCAACAACTGTCACACCGACCTGATCTACTCGTTCGGCAACGAGATCGCGCTGATCGCCGAGCAGCACGGGCTCGACCCCCTGGAGGTGCTGCGCGCCGCGAACGTGGACTACCCGCGGCCCGACCTGGCCAAGCCCGGCTACGTCGGCGGCGGCTGCCTGTCCAAGGACCCGTACATCATGCTCGACAGCTCCGGCGACTACGAGCCGTTCCTCGTCGGCCGGGCCCGCGAGCTCAACGAGTTCCTCCCCAAGCACGTGGCCGAGACGATCGTGCGGCTGCTCGCCGAGGCGCGCGGCGAGACGCGCGGGCTGCGGCTGGCGGTGCTCGGCTGGGCGTACAAGGGCTGGCCGCCCACCGACGACATGCGCGGCACCCCGATCGCCGACATGATGCCCATCTTCTCGGCCGCCGGCATCACGGTCACCGGGCACGACCCGATGGTCAGCACCGACGTCATCCGGCAGTACGGCGGCGACCCGGTCAGCCTGGACAAGGCGTTCGCGGACGCCGACGCGATCCTGGTCATCAACGACCATCCGGACTACCGGGCGCTCGAAGTCACGGCGCTGCTGGGGGACGCGCGGCCCGCACTGATCTTCGACTCGTGGCGCATCCTGGACGGCGCGGCCGTCGAGGCGCTCGGCATCCGGTACGCGGGTCTCGGCTACCTCCCGGCGGTGGCGGCATGAGGGCACTCCTGCTCGGCGGCGCCGGGTTCATCGGGCTGCACCTCGCCCGCCGGCTGATCAGCGACGGTTTCGAGGTCACGATCGTCGACGACTTCTCCCGCGGGCGGCAGGACGCCGACCTCTCCTCCTCCCAGGTGAAGATCATCTCGGCGGACCTGACCGACCCGGCCTCCTACGCGGGGCTGCCGCACGGCTGGGACCAGATCTACCTGCTCGCGGCGGTCGTCGGCGTGCGCAACGTGGAGAAGGACCCGGCCCGTGTCGTCCGGGTCAACACGCTCGCCGCGATGCACCTGCTCGACTGGGTGGCGCCGGGCGAGCGGGTGTTCTTCGCCTCCACCAGTGAGGTCTACGCGGGCGGCGTGGACGCGGGCATCGTGGACGTGCCGACCGCGGAGGGCGTCCCCACGATGATCTCCGACATCACGGCACCCCGATTCGCGTACGCGGTCAGCAAGCTGCTCGGCGAGGCCGCGTTCCTGCACACCGCGCGTGCCAAGGGGTTCGAGGCCGTGGTGGGCCGGTTCCACAACGTCTACGGGCCGCGGATGGGCGCCGACCACGTGGTCCCGGAGATGAGCCTGCGCGCCCAGGCCGGCGAGAACCCGTTCCGGGTGCCGGGCGCCGACCAGTACCGCGCGTTCTGCCACGTGGACGACGCCGTCGAGGCCATCGTGCGGCTGATGGCGGCCCCCGCGGCGGCGGGCCAGATCGTGCACATCGGCAACGACCGCGAGGAGACCAACATCGCGGACCTGGCGGCGCTGGTGCTCAAGGTCGCCGGCGTCACCCCCGTAGTCTCGGCGTCGCCGGCGCCACCCGGGTCGGTGGCGCGGCGCTGCCCGGACCTGACGAAGCTGCGCGACCTGACCGGGTACGAGCCGTCGGTGTCGCTCGAGGACGGCGTACGGTCGACGTTTGCCTGGTATGCCTCGCACGGGAGGCCGTCATGACCGGACCCTCGCCGGGCTTCGACTCCCAGGGCTTCGACTCCCCGGGCTTCGGTGCCTCGGGCTTCGATGCCTCGGGTAAGTGGCCGATCTGCTTCTACTACGGCAACGGGCGGCTCGAGGAGCTCACGCAGTATCCGCGGGTCGTGCTGCAGCCGGACTTCTACTCCAGCGACGAACTCGCTCACCTCCGGGGCAAGGGGGTGCAGACGCTCGGCTACCTGACCCTGTCGGAGGACCAGGGGCCGCCCGCGGTCTGGCAGCGCGCCGAGCGCAACCCCGACTGGGGCGGTGCGTTCGTCCACGTCGGGCACCCGCAGTGGGTCGAGCACGTGGTCGGGCAGGCCCGCGCGGCAATGGCGCAGGGCTTCGACGGGCTGTTCCTGGACACGCTCAACGTCGAGCTGACGTTCCCCGAGGACGTCCCGCACCTGCTCACCCTGGTCGCGGCGATCCGGGCGGAGGCGTCGCCCGCCTACATGCTGGCGAACCGGGGCTTCGGAATGCTGCCGCGGCTGGCCGAGCTGGTCGACGGGGTGGTGTTCGAGTCCTTCTCGGCGCGCTGGACCGACGACGGCTACGCGCCGTGGCCGCCGGACGCCGCCGAGCGG
>CAKUMG010000492.1 GCA_934667465.1 uncultured Actinoplanes sp.
TGCCGACCTTCGCGACGAGCAGGCCGATCGCGAAGCCGATGACCACGCCGGTGATCAGCGCGGCCGGGATGGCGACCCACCACGGCTGCCCCTGCTCGGTGAGCAGGATCGCCAAGACCGCGCCGCAGACGCCGCTGGCGAAGCCGGCCGAGAGGTCGATCTCGCCCAGCAGCAGCACGAAGACGAGGCCCATCGCGATCATGACGACCTGGGCGCCCTGGGTGAACAGGTTGGCGAAGTTGAGCGCGCCGAAGAACGTGTCGCGGGCGCTGCCGAAGATCAGCACGAGCACGACGAGGCCGAGCACGGCCGGCAGGCTGCCGAGGTCGCCGCCGCGGATGCGTTCCCACTGCTGCCGGATGTGGCCGGTGGTCGTGGTCGTGGTCGTGGTGGTGGTCGTCACGCCAGGTCTCCGTTCCCGGTACGCAACCCGAGCTCGCCGCTGCGCCCGGTCGTGATCAACTCGACGACCTGGGAGTGGGTCACGTCCGCGGTCCGGACCTCCGCCGCGGTGCGCCCGAGGTAGAGCGCCGCGATCCGGTCCGCCACGGCGAAGACGTCGTTGAGGTTGTGCGAGATCAGCACGACGCCGAGGCCGTTGGCGGCGAGCCGGCGCACGAGGTCGAGCACCTGGGCGGTCTGTGCCACGCCGAGCGCGGCGGTGGGCTCGTCGAGGATCACGACCCGGCTGTTCCAGAGCACCGCCTTGGCGATGGCGACGGTCTGCCGCTGCCCGCCGGACAGGCTGGCGACGTGCTGCCGCAAAGACGTGACGGTACGCACGGAGAGGCTCGCCAGCGTCTCGGCGGCCAGCTGTTCCATGGTCGGTTCGTCGAGCACGATGCCGCGGACCTTCTCGCGGCCGAGGAACATGTTCTGGACGATGTCCAGGTTGTCGCAGAGCGCCAGGTCCTGGTAGACGACCTCGATGCCGAGCGCGGCGGCGTCGCGCGGGCCGCCGATCGTCACCGGCTCGCCGTCGAAGGTCATCGTTCCCGCGTCCGCGGTGTGGATGCCGCTGATGCACTTGACCAGCGTGGACTTGCCGGCGCCGTTGTCGCCGACGAGCGCGGTGACCTCGCCGGGGTGGACGCTGAGCCCGACGTCGTGGAGCACCTGGACGGGACCGAAGCTCTTGTCGATCCCGTCCAGCCGCAGCAGGGGTGTCGCGGTCACGGGTCAGTTGATCCCGGCTTCGGCGCAAGCCGCGGCGAAGTCCGCGACGCACAATTCCGCCCTGGTGACGTAGCCGTCGGCGACGACGTCCTTCACGTTCTCCTTGGTGATCGACTGCGGATCGAGCAGCACCGAGGGGACGTCCTTGCCGGACTCGGGGTCCTTCGTGACGCCCGTGGCGGTGGACGGCTCCTCGCCCTTGGCGAGCGCGATCGCGAGCTCGGAGGCCGCGCCGGCCTCCTTCTTGATCGCCTTGTAGACCGTCATGCACTGGTCGCCGGCGAGGATGTTCTGCAGCCCCTGCACGGTGGCGTCCTGGCCGGTGACCGGCACCTGCCCGTTGAGCTTGTTCTTCTTGAGCACCTGGATCGCCGCATTGCCGAGCCCGTCGTTCGCGGCGAGCACGCCCTTGATGCCCTTGTTGCCGGTGAGCATCTGCTCGAAGATCGTGCCGGCCTGGGTGTTGTCCCAGTCGGGAACGTCCTCGTTGGGGCCCTTGGTGAACGTGCCGTCGGCGTACTTGGGGTCCAGCACCGAGTCGTAGCCCTGCGCGAACAGGGTGGCGTTGTTGTCGGTCGGCGAGCCGTTGAGCTCGGCGACGACCGGCTTGGTGTAGCCCTTGTCCGCCAGGCAGTCGACCAGGCCCTGCCCCTGCAGCTGGCCGACCTTCACGTTGTCGAAGCTGACGTAGTAGTTCGCGCCGCCGTTCAGCGTCAGCCGGTCGTAGTCGATGGTCGCGATGCCGGCCTGCCGGGCCTTGTCGAGCACGGCCTTGCCGGTGCCGGAGTCCAGGTTGACGATCATCAGCACGCTGACCTTGTTGGAGATCATGCCGTCGGCGATCGTCTGGAACACCGCCTTGTCGCCCTGGGCGTTCTGGATGTCGGCCTCGACGCCGGCCGCGGCGAAGGCCTCCTTCAGGTACGTGAGGTCGGCCGTGGCCCACCGCGCCGAGCTCTTCGTGTCGGGCAGGATGACGCCGACCTTGCCGATCGAATCTCCGCCGCCGGCCTCGCCGGAGGAGTCGCCGCAGGCGGTGAGCCCGCCGGAGACCAACAGGCCCGCGGCGGCGAGGGTGAGAAGTCCTTTGCGCATGTGGGATGTCCTTCCGAGGATGCGACCCCTCCGGACAGGACGCCCGGGACAGGGTTCGCCGAAAGTTCCGAGCTGCGATGCGGTGATCCGTGCATCATTTTCCTCGGGCCGCCGCCCGCGCAAGCCGTGTGGATCACCGATCCGCCGCGTCCGATAACAATCACGCAACGCCCGAAACTTCCGGCCCTCGTCGTCAGCCCGGGGTCAGCAGGCAGAACTCGTTGCCCTCCGGATCGGCCAGCACCTTCCACCGGATGTCCGCGCCGTCCAGGTCGACCGCGGTGGCACCGAGCTCGAGCAGCCGGGCCGCCTCACTTTCCAAGTCGTCGCCCGGATAGGGCCGCAGATCCAGATGCACGCGGTTCCACCCGGTCTTCGGGTCGGTAGTGCGCAGGAACACCAGATACGGTCCGACACCCGCCGCGGAACGCAGAACCGCGCTGTCATCGGTGGTCTTCTGCAGGGCCCAGTCCGTGGCCTCCACATAGAAGCGGGCCAGCGCCTCCGGGTCCGCACAATGCACCACGACCGACGCGATCGGCCCGGTGTCCCGGTCCGGGTCGTGCCAGTCGAGCACGCAGAACTCGTTGCCCTCCGGGTCGGCCAGCACCACCCAGGACACGTCGTCCCCCTGCCCCACATCGGCACGCGTCGCACCCAGCCCCTCGAGCCGCGCGACCAGCTCCGCCTGATGCGCTTCCGACCGCGTGGCAAGATCGACGTGTACGCGGTTCCGGCCCACCTTCGGCTCCGGCGACACGACGAGGTCGATGCACACGGCGGCCGGGTCGGGATAGTCGAAACCCGGCGGCTCGAGGTTCGTCACACCGGGCCCCTCACTGGAAAGCTCCCACCCCAGCGCCTTCGCCCAGAACCCGCCGAGCGCCGCGTCGTCCCGGGCCTTCATGTTGATCTGTACCAGCCGAGTTCCCATGCCCCCCATCGTCTGCCACGATCTCCCGATGGACGACAGAGGCTTCCGGGTACGGCCTCCCGTGGCGCACGCGCTGGCCCGCGCCCGGCACGTGCTGCTCGACCTCGACGGCCCCTGCTTCGCCCTGCCCCGGACGGCGAGCCCCCGGTCGCTCCTCGACGGTCTGCGGCCCCTCCCGGCGTACTGGAGCATCCCCGCGTACAGCAACCCGCACGTCCTCGCCTACCTGACCCACCACGAGCCGGACCTCGCCCCCGCCGCGGAAGCCGCCGCCTCCGCCCGCGAGTGGGAGTCGATCCTCACCGCCCGCCCGGCCGCCGGCCTCGCCGACCTGCTCGCCGCCCCCACCGGCCGCCGCATGTGGGTGGTCGGCGAGCACTCCGAGGACGCGATGCGAGCCGGGCTCCGCGCCCACGGCCTGGACGTCGCAGTGGTCGCGGGCCGCCAGGGTCTCGACCCGGGCACGTTCGGCCTCCTGCCGGCAGCGGCCCGGGCGATCCGGCTCCTCGGCGTGGACCCGGCCGAGTGCGTCCTGGTGAGCGGCCGCGTGGACCAGCTGTACCACGCGAAGGACGCGGGCATGACCCTGCTCGGCGTCGTCTCCGGCCATGACACCCGCAAATGGCTGGCCGACCCCGCCCCCGTCCTCTCCAACCTCACCCGGCTGCGCCAGGCCCTGCTCTCCACCCCGCTAACCGGCTAGGGCCTGTCTCAGCTCGTCCTTGGTCATCCGGGACCGGCCCGCGATCCCCCGCCGCTTCGCCTCCGCGTACAGCTGCTCCTTCGAGGCATCCTCACGCGGCTTGTCCGACGACTTCATGCCCGCGGCGGGCTTGCCCAGCTCACGCCAGCTCCCCTCGCTCACCTCCACGCCGAACTTCCCCGCGGCCCGCGTGATCCGCCGGAACGCCTCGTCGCGCTCCTCGTCGCTCACGTCGCGTACCTGATCGAAGCGCGCGATCGCGTTGCGCACGTGCCGCGCGTCGCTGAGCGGCTCCTTGCGCACCCGCGGGAACGCGAACGTGCCGTCGGACATGTCGTCGCGCTCAGCCGCACTCAGCTGGCGCCGCGCCTTGGTAGCCATGCCGGGGCGTTACCCGCGCCGAACGCACCCATACCCGTCAGCGGCCGTTGAGCTGCTCGCGCACCGGCTCGGCGATGCGGGCCAGCGCGGCGCCGAGGTGGCGTTGCTGGGCGCCGCTCAGCGGGCCGAAGACCAGCCGGCGCACCTGCTCGACGTGGGCGGGGGCGCTGGCCTCGACCTTGCGCAGGCCGGCGTCGGTGAGGGTGGCGAGGGTGTAGCGGCCGTTCTCCGGGTCGGGTTGCCGGGTGACCCACCCCTGCTGCTCGAACCGGACCATCAGCTTGGACAGCCGGGGCAGCGTGCTGTTGCACAGCGTGGCCAGGTCGCTGAGCCGGATCGTGCGCGACTCGCGCATCGACAGGCGGGCCATCACGCTGTATTCGAAGTTCGAGACGCCCTCGTCGCGCTGGAGCTGACGGTCGAGCAGCGTGGGCAGGGCGATGACCACGGTGAGCAGGTCCTGCCAGATCTGCTGCTGCTCGTCGTCGAGCCATCGGGGCGAGTCGGTCATGACGTCGAGCTTACTTGCCTGGGCAACTCTGTGACGCCGACCATGTTGACTTGCCTGGGCAACTCAGAAACACTCGATCTCAGTTGCCCAGGCAAGTGAGATTCCGAGGAGAGCGCCGTGAAGGCCATGCGTTACCACGAGTTCGGCGGCACCGAGGTCCTGCGCCGGGAGGAGGTCGAGCGCCCGATTCCCGGCCCCGGTCAGGTGCTGATCAAGGTGGCGGCCACCTCGTTCAACCCGGTCGACGACCACATCCGGCTCGGCGTGCTCGCCGAGGCCATCCCCACCGCTCTGCCGATCACCCCGGGCCTGGACGTCGCCGGCACCATCGCCGAGGTGGGCGAGGGCGTCGCCGGCCTCCGGGCGGGCGACGAGGTCATCGCCATGTTCCCGCTGGACCAGCACGGCGGGGCCGCCGAGTACGCGGTCGTGGCGGCCGACCTGGCCACCGCCGCGCCCCGCAGCATCGCGCTGACCGACGCCGCCGCCCTGCCACTGTCCGGGCTGGCCGCGCGTCAGGCCGCCGTCGAGCTCGCCGGCATCCGGGCCGGCCAGACCGTGCTGGTCATCG
>CAKUMG010000493.1 GCA_934667465.1 uncultured Actinoplanes sp.
GTGCTGGGGCTGCACGGCTACCTCGCCGCCGCGGGATTGATGGCGGTCACCGCGGACACGCTCGACCGGCTGCTGGGCGCCGACGAGCGCTGGCCGAATCCGGCCGCGATGATGGACCCCGCGCAGTCGGTCGGGCGGTCGTCCGACGCCCGGGAACTGCGATTGATCACCGACGATCTCGTGGCGCTTCTCGAGGCGCAGACCCCCCATCTGATCGCCACGTCCGGCCCGGAGGAATGGGAGAGGGCACGGCTGTACGCGCGTACGGCGCAGGGGCTCCTCCGCTATCACGCCGGAATGGCGGACGCGTCGCCGGACCGCGTCGCGCGCCTGCTCGGCGTACGGGACGGGATGATGGCGGCCAATCTCCTGGCACTCGCCGAGCGGGGTTTCACCGTCGTCAATGCGCACAACAGCCATCTGCAGCGCGAGATGAGCTCGATGCGCCTGGGCGACCAGCCGTTCACGTGGTGGAGCGCCGGGGCGATCGCCGGCGTTCACCTCGGTACGGAATACGCCTTCGTCGCCACAGCGGTCGGCACGATCCGGCATCAGGGCGTCGAGGAGCCGGAACCTGCAAACCTCGAAGGCCGGCTGTACGCCCTCCGGCAGGAACAATTCCTCGTCGACCCCCGCGACGTCGCCGCGCTGGCACCGCAAGCGCGCGTGTCACCGTGGTTCGGCTATGCCGCGCTGGATCCGGCGCACCTCGGAAGCATCGACGGGCTCCTTTTCGTCCGCAATGCCGACCGGCCGTCGATCCCCGGCTGGCCCGCGAACCTTTCTTCCTGACGCGGCCGGTCCTTCGTCGAGCTCGGCGGCTTGCCGGTCCTTCGTCGAGCTCGGCGGCTTGCCGGTCCTTCGTCGAGCTCGGCGGCTCGCCGGTCAGCCCTCGAGCTCGGCGGTGTAGAGGGGCCAGCCCTCCTGCGTGATCTTGCCCGATTCGGATCGGAGGACGGTGTGGTCGCCGGTCAGCACGAAGAGCCCGAAGTCGCCCTCCTGCGTGAGCTTCCACGCCTGGTTCTTCGCGCCGTCCTCGCACTCCTGCATCCGCAGCTCGCCCCGGCTGACGTCGGTGACGCACCGGTCCGGGCCGGAACCCTCGACCGAGGGCGCCGCCACGACGACGACGGTGTTCTGGTTCTCCTCGGTCTGCTTGCGGACCTTGGCAGGCTTCAGCAGCATCCGGCCGGACTCGCTCAGCTTGGTCCTCTCGAGACCGACCGAGCCGTCCGGGCGGGAACTGAGGATGTACGGGTCGCCGCCGTCCAGCGCGGTGGTCAGCTCGACGGGCTTGCCGATGATGATCGCGGTGCGCTCGAGGTTCGACACGTCGGCGGCGACGAGCTTCGGGCCGCTCTTCGTCGTGGGGTCGTCCGTGGGCGGCGCGGTCGGCTTGCTCGACGGTGTCGCCGGCTCGGACGCCGCGGGCCGGCTCGCCGGGGCGGCCGGGCTCGGCGGCGCCGACTCGGGGGCGGTGTCGCTGCAGGCGGTCAGGGCCACGGTGGCCGCCGCCGCGAGCGTCAGAAGGGCCGTACGCGTCATGGGGTCTGCTCCTGTCGGTGTCAAAGCTCACCGCGGTCGACGAACGTGAACCGGTCGGCCCATTCGGCCTCGCCGACCTCGGTGACGTCCGAGCGCTTCTCCTCGGCGTTCCACGTCACCCAGCCGAACTGGTTCCTGATGCTGTAGACGGGCCGGCCCCTGTCGTCCTTCTCCCCCGTCACGAGCAGCGAGAACAGCGTGCCCTCGGTCGGGGTGCAGGCGGCGGTCACGACCGGGCGGGCGGTGCCGTTCGTGGCGGCGCGGACGCCGAGGCACCGGTCCTCGCCGGCGTACCCCTCGTTGGCGAGCGAGCGGATCATGTAGTCGACGCCGACCGGCTGCAGCACGAACTGGGACCGCGTGTCGGTGCTGTCCGAGACGTCCAGCTCGTCGCCGTTGCGGTCGATCATGAAGAAGCGGCCGGGCTGCTCGAGCTGGATCGAGAACCGCCTGTCGCCGGTGAGGACCGCCGCGTTCGCGTCGAGCGGTGCGGCGGCGGCGCTCGGGGGCGGGCTGGGGGCCGCGGGCGGTTGCGGGGCCGCCGAGTCGCCGAACATGTTGGCCTGGTGCGCGCCGAGCAGCCCGCCGGCCAGCAGGGCCACCACGCCGGCGGCGGCCGCGGTGGTCACGGCGGCTCGGGGGAAGCGCTTCGGCGGGGCGGGGCGGTGGGCGAGGGTGTCGTCCTGTGGGGGGACGGCGATGGGTACGGGGGCTACGCGCTGCGTGACGCCGTCTGTTCCGGGCTCGCCGTGCGCTCCGGAAGTGGCGCGCGGCGCCTGGCCGCCGCCGGTTCGGAACGCCTGGCCGCCACCGCCGGTTCGGAGCGCTTGGTCGCCGCCGGTTCGAAGCGCTTGGTCGCCGCCGGTCCAAGTCGCGGGGGTGCCGGTCCGGGGGACGCCGCCGGTTCGGGGCGTTTCGCCGGTTCGGGGCGTTTCGCCGATTCGGGGCATTTCGCCGCCGAGGAGCGCGTCGAGCAGTTCGCGGGAGGTCGGGCGCTCACCCGGGTACTTGGCCAGGGCAGCGTCCACGAGGGAGCGCAATGGCTGCGGCACCTGCGCGGTGTCCGGCGGCTGGGTGAGGATCCGCACGGCGGTCGCCGCCGGGGAGTCCGCCGCGAACGGGGTGCGCCCGGTGGCCGCGTACGTCACGACCGCACCCCAGGCGAACACGTCCGCCGCGGCGGTCAGCTCTTTCCCGTACGAGGTGTCGATCCGCTCCGGCGCCATGTAGGCGACCGTGCCGACCATCTGATCGGTGCGCGTGTGCTTGCTCGTGGCCTCGAACGCGCGGGCGATGCCGAAGTCGATGACCTTGATGCCGCCCATCGCGATCAGCACGTTCCCGGGCTTCAGATCCCGGTGGATCACCCCGGCCCCGTGGATCGCGGTCAGCGCGGTCGCGATACCCACGGCAACGCTGTGCAGCCCCGGCCCGGACAACGGCCCCCGCTCCTGCACCAGCGCGTTCAACGCCGGCCCGTCCACGAACTCGACCACCAGATAGGGCGGATCGTGCCCCGGATCGGCATCCAGCACTGCCGCGGTCGAGAACGGCGGCACCTGCTGCGCCCGCGTCACCTCGCTGCGGAACCGCCCCCGGAACTCGGCGTCCCCGGCGAACTCGGGCCGCACCATCTTGATCGCCACGGGGGTGCCGTCGGACGCCCGCCCGAGAAAGACGGTGCCCATGCCACCCTGACCGAGCCGGCCGACCAACTCGTACGTCCCGACGCGGGCCGGGTCACCCGGAAGCAGAGGCATGCTCATGACCCGGGGAACAGTACTGAAGCCCGTCAACCACGGTCAAACCGTCCGGCCCAACGGCCACCGGCCTTGCCCCATGATGTCCGCGAGAACCGGCACCACTTGTGGATCTCCACCTCCCCCGGCGCCGGCGGTGAATCCGGAGCCGGTTCAGTCGCTGTGCAGACGCTCACGAAGCGGCCGGGGCGCGCGCGGATCTGTCGAGAGGTCCTCTGCCCCGGCTCAGGGTGTAGCGGGTAAGCCGGCGCGGCAGGGCTCACGGCATCTCGGGCACCGCGCAGCCCGCGGGTGGTGAACGCACAGGAGCGGAGCGGGGAGCCACGGACCGGTAGGCCCTGGATGGGGTTCCGGATGCAGGCGAGTCTCGGTGCAGCCGAGCGAAGTGCGGTCGAACGAAGTGCGGCCGAGCGAATCAGGAGCAGCACCATGCCACGTACGAAGATCGACATCGACCTTCCCGACCTGAGCGGCAAGCGCGTCGTCGTCACGGGGGCCAGTGACGGGGCACCGCGTCGTTGCCGATCAGCGCGTCGAGCAGCGTCGCAGATCAGCGTGGCCGCCCGGCGGGGGTCGATCACCTGGGGCGATCTGAACGGGGAGCGGTCCTACCACGTGATGCGGGCCTACAGCCAGTCGAAGATCGAGTTCGGGGTGTTCGGGCTCGAGCTGCAGCGGCGCAGTGCGGCGCACGGCTGGGGCATCACCAGCAACCTGTCGCATCCCGGGGTGGCGCCGACCAGTCTGCTGGCGGCCCGGCCGGAGATCGGTCGTGGCGAGAGCATCCCGCAGTACCGGATCATCCAGGGGTTGTCCTCTCGCGGCATTCTGCTCGGGTCGGTCGAGACGGCCGCCTTGCCGGCGTTGATGGCCGCGACCGATCCGTCGGCGAAGGGCGGCGTGCTGTACGGGCCCAGCGGCCCGGGCGATCTCGGTGGGCGGCCCGCGGAACAGCGGTTGTACGCGTCGCTGCGCAGCACCGAGGACGCCGCGCGCGTCTGGGAGGTCTCCGAGCGGCTGACCGGCGTCTCGATCGAGGTGACGGCGTGACCGGGCCCCGCAGCCCCTGGTGGGTGGTCGTCGGCGCCGGGATCGCCGCGGCGTTCGGCCCGCAGATGTATCTGGCCTCCCTCGGCCTGTTCGTGGACCCGATCTCCGCGGAGACCGGGTTCAGCCGGACCACCGTCACCGCGGCCGCCTCGGTCGCCGCGATCGGGATGGCGATCGGGCTGCTGCTGGTGGCCCGCATCGTGGACCGGTTCGCCGCGCGGTACCTGCTCGTGCCCGGGTTCGTGCTGTTCGCGGCGTCGATGGCGCTGATCGGGCTGACGCCCGGGAACGCGGCGGCGTACCTCGTCCCGTGTTTCTTCCTGGGGTTCTTCGGCGCCGCGACCATGGTGCCCGGGCCCCGGGCGGTGGTGAGCTGGTTCGACAACAACCGTGCCCTGGCCGTCGGGGTGGTGACCGGCTTCGTCGCTCTCGGTGCGGCCCTGGCTCCGGTGCTGGCCGGGGCGCTCATCGACGGCGTCGGATGGCGCGTCGCGTACGGCGTCATGGGTCTGATCGCGATGGTCGTGCCGGTCACGATGGTCACGCTGTTCGTCCGGGCCCGTGCCGAGCGGCACGTGCGGGGGCGGCTCGTGCTGCAGACGAGTGTCGGCGGGCACGAGGTCAGCCTGGAGCTTCCCGGGCTGACGTTCGAGGCGGCGGTGCGCACCCGGCAGTTCTGGGCCATCGCGGCCGGCCTGGGCCTGGTCGGCGCGGTGATCACCGGGTTGCAGGTGCACCTCGTGCCGATGATGACCGACCGCGGGCTGAGCGACGCCCAGGCCGCGTCGCTGCTGGTCGTCTTCGGTCTGGCCTCGCTGGTCGGGCGGGTGGCCGGCGGGTTCATCCTGGACCGGGTGCACGGTGCCGTCGTCGGGCCGATCGTGATGCTGGCGCCCATCATCGGCCTGTTCTTCCTGGATCTGCCGTACGCCGGCGCGGCGGCCGCTGTCGCGTTCATCGGTGTCGCGTTCGGCATCGAGGGCGACTTGCTCGCCCTGCTCATCACC
>CAKUMG010000494.1 GCA_934667465.1 uncultured Actinoplanes sp.
CCCAGCCCAGCGCGCCCGTTCTCTGCGCGACCCAGCTCCGTGCGGCCGTTCGCAGTGCGATCCGGGTCGGCGGGCCCGCTCTCGGCGCGACCCGAGTCCACGCGGCCGTTCTCGCCGAGGCCCATACCGCCGTGACCCCGGTCGGCGCGGCCGTTCTCGGCGCGCCCGAAGTCGGGACGGCTCTCACCGGCACGATCGCCACCCGCCCGGGTGACCCCGGCACGCGGCGCATCGGCCCGGGTCACGTCGGCCCGAGCCGCATCGGCCCAGGTCGCATCGGCCCCGGTCGCGTCGGCACGGGTCGCGTCGGCGCGGGCGGCAGGGTCCTGCAGCCCCGAACGCGCCCAGCGGTCCGCATCGCCTCCCGAACGCCAGCCCCCGGTGTCGTTCCCGGCCCCAGCGCCGTTCCACGACGCGGCATCCGGCTCGCGCTGCTCCCAGGCGCCCGTGTCCCGCGCGCCGGCCCAGGTGCCGCCGCCCGGCCACGCGCCCGACTCGGCACTCCCGTCAGCCCAGGCACCGCCCTCGGCACCCCCGCGCCCACGCCGAGCTCCGCCTTCGGGCCGCTCCTCCTGCCAGCCGTCCGCCCGATTCGCCGCCCGGTCGTCCTGCCAGCCGTCCGCGCGGGCCGGGGACCGGTCGTCCTGCCAGCCGTCCGCGCGGGCCGCGGGCCGGTCGTCCTGCCAGCCGTCCGCGCGGGCCGCGGGCCGGTCGTCCTGCCAGCCGTCCGCGCGGGCCGGGGACCGGTCGTCCTGCCAGCCACTCGTCGGCGCCGCATACCCGGCATCGGGATCGGCGGCCCGTCGGCGCCCCCGCCGGTAGCCGTCCTCGGGAAGCTCCTCGAAAGCAGCGGTCCCGGCCTGGACGGGGTGCTCGCCCCGCCCGCGACCGGATGCGCCGTGTGCGTCAGGGCCGTACCCCTGGGTCCCGTTCACCCCAGGACCGTACCCGTCGACACCATTCGTCCCGGTATCAGCGGACCCCGGAACAACCCCCGTGTCGGCGCCCCCACCTGCGGCCGGAACCTCCGGAGCGGGCGCGGCACCCTCCGGCGCGGCGGGGCGGGACAGCGGGGCGCCGGCCGGTGTCGCGCCGTTCTGCCCGCCACCGTCACGCCTGGGCTCGGAATCCGCCTCGGGAACGCCGGTGAAGAAGCTGAACTGACTCTCGCTCGGCGTGCTGGGCCGAACCTGCGGCCCGCCCGCGCGTGCCCGGGCAGCCGCGGCGGCGCGAGCCACCACGGGATCCACTCCCCCAGACACGCCCGACGGCGGCGCGCCGGAAATCGGAGTTTGTGCACTACCCGAAACCGGCCCGATCGGGCCGGGAGCATTCGGCGTCTCCGACCCGATCGGGGCCCCCGAGCTCGGCGCGAACGAGGCCGCCCCCGAAGCAGCACCCCCAGGACCCGTCGGCCCGCGGAAGGCCGCCGGAGACGCAGAAGGCCCCGGACCCGCCGGCCCACGAGGAACCGCCGGAGGGGCAGCAGCCGGAGAACCAGGCGCAGTCGAGGAAGCAGCCGACCCCGGCGGCGAAGCGGGCGAAGCCGCAGGCGCGGCCGGCTGCCAGGGATTACCCCCGAGCCCGACCGGCGGATCCAGCGGCCCACCCGGCACCCCGTCCGGCGACGTGTCGGCGATGCGGGGAATGTAAGCGGTCTGCGCGTCGCCGTCGGGGGCCCGATGCCGGCCGGACCCCTGGGCGCCCCCGCTGCCCTCCGGGTCCATCACTCGGTGACCTCGGCGGATCGGAGGTCGCTCGACCCGTCGTACGCCCGCACAGTCACGTTCCTCTCGACGGTTTCCGTGTAGCCGAGGCCGAAGTCGGCGACGGCGTCCTGGAACTGTCGGACACCCTCGGAGGATTCCAACGCCCGGTTCATCGCCGTGGGCTCGCCGATCGCAGTGATCTTGAATGGCGGCGAGAAGACCTGGCCGTGCAACAACAACGTGTTGCCGACACAGCGTACCGCGCTCGTGGAGATGACCCGGACATCCATGATCGACATTGCCTCGGCCCCACCTGCCCAGAGAGCGTTCACGACCGCCTGAACATCACCCTGGTGGACGACCAGATCGTCGTTCTGGACGTCGTCCCCGGTCATCTCCGCCGGGCGCCGGGACGAGTCGTTGAGCGTCACGGTGATCCCGGGACCCGCGAGGGCAGTGAAGCCGGCCTGTTCGCGCAGGGCGTCGGCCCGCTCGCGGGCCTCGGCGACGGGCTCGTCGACTGCGGCGAGCCGCGCGGAGTCGCGGTCCACCTCGGCGAGCAACTGCGATGCGCGCTCGTCCTGCTGCTCGACCCGCTCGCGCTTCTCGGCGATCAGCTGGGCCAGCTGGGGGCGACGGTCGTCGCGCAGCGAGGTGCCGTCGGCTGTGGTCGCCGACGTGGTGAAGAGCAGCCCGGCCGCCAGCGCGATCAGTGGCACACCCAGTCCCCAGCCGCCCTGTCGTTGCCCGAAACGCCGCGGACGCAGCGCTCCGAGGGCTCGGCGCATGACAAGTCGCCACGAGGGCGTCCCCGTGGTGTACTCCACGTCGGTAATCCTCCCCGAGCAGTCCGTAAGCCAGCAGTACCGTCAAATGCCACCGGCGGGTGCCTGCGCGTGTGCCGTCTTGACTACGCTAGTCACCGAACAGTATTCGCCACGGGCAGTTTTCGGGGTCCCCGGAGCCGCTCAGAGGTGGGTTGTTCACCACTTGTTGCCCTCAGGAGAGCACCGTGCCGAAGTCTCAGGTTCGCAAGAAGAAGGTCTACACGCCGCCGACGGACATCCGTCCCGCGGCCGCGGCCGCGTCCAAGAAGCCGAGTCCGGTCTGGCTGCCGATCACGGCCGTCTTCCTGATCGTCTTCGGCATCGCGTGGCTGGTGGTCTACTACCTCTCCGAGCAGCAGTGGCCGGTCGCCTCGTGGGAGTACTGGAACCTGCTCGTGGGCTTCGGCTCGATGGTCGCTTCGCTGGCCATCCTCTCGCGCTGGCGCTAGGCACCTCCGGCCCGATCCGCGGATTCCCGCAGGTCACCGTAAAGTTCATGCATCTCCGTCCGCGCACCTCAGGCACCCGTCCCGAGGTGCGCTTTCGGCTGCGAAGAGCCCGCGCACACCGCGTGTCCGAGCTGCGAAGAGCCCATGCGCACATCCATTACCGACGGGTAACATAGGTCGGCACCCCCGACCGAGGAGGCACAACACAGATGGGCGTCGCGCAGATCGTCGCCACCGTCCTGGCCGGCGCCATCACGATCGTGGCCGTCGTCCTCGCGGTGCGCGCGGTGATCAAGATGACCGCGGTGATCCGCCAGGGCCAGCCCGACCCGAGCCGCTTCGGCGACAAGGGCACCCGGACGAAGACCATGCTGGTCGAGACCCTGGGTCACACCCGCATGCTCAAGTGGGGCGTGGTCGGTGCCGCCCACTGGTTCGTGATGGTCTCCTTCATGATCTTGTTCTTCCTGGTGGTGGAGGCCTACTTCGAGGTCGTCGACCCCACCGCCGGGCTGCCGATCGCCGGCCACTGGCTGGTCTACGGGCTGGTGACCGAGTGGATCGGCGTGCTCGGCCTGGTGGGCATCCTCACGCTGATCGTGATCCGTCAGCTGAACAAGCCGGGCCGCAAGAAGCTGAGCCGCTTCACCGGGTCGACGGCGTGGCAGGCCTACTTCGTCGAGGCGATCATCGTCGGCGTGCTGATCTGCGGCTTCCTCATCCGGGGCTTCAAGGTCGCCAACGGCACGTTCGAATATCCCGGCTGGGCCACCCCGGTCAGCCACGGCGTGGGTGCCCTGCTGCCCGCGGCCGAGGACGGCCCGACCTGGGTCGCGCTGGTCAAGCTCTTCATCTCGATGGGCTGGCTGATCACCATCTCGCTCAACGTGACGATGGGCGTGGCCTGGCACCGCTTCCTGGCCTTCTTCAACATCTTCTTCAAGCGCGCGCCCGACAAGCCCGCCGGCTCCGGCCTGGGCGCGCTGCGGCCGATGATGAGCGAGGGCAAGCCGCTCGACTTCGAGGAGGCCGACCCGGAGAAGGACCAGTTCGGCGTCGCGCAGGTCGAGCAGTTCACCTGGAAGGGCCTGCTCGACTTCTCCACGTGCACGGAGTGCGGCCGCTGCCAGTCGCAGTGCCCGGCGTGGAACACCGCAAAGCCGCTGTCACCGAAGCTTCTCGTGCTCAGCCTGCGCGACCACGCGTACGCCAAGGCGCCTTATCTTCTCGCCGGAGGCGGCAAGGACCTCACCGGTGAGGAGAAGGCAACCGAGGCGCAACTCGCCCACATGGACGTGCTCGCGCTGGCCGAGGGCAACCGCCCGCTCATCGGCGGCGCCGAGGAGATGGGCGTCATCGACCCGGACGTGCTCTGGTCCTGCACGACCTGCGGCGCCTGCGTGGAGCAGTGCCCGGTCGACATCGAGCACGTCGACCACATCGTGGACATGCGGCGCTACCAGGTGCTGATTGAGTCGAACTTCCCGTCCGAGGCCGGCGTGATGCTGCGCAACCTGGAGAACAAGGGCAACCCCTGGGGCGCGCCGCAGAACACCCGCGAGGACTGGACCAAGGGCCTCGACTTCGAGATCAAGCGGGTCGGCGAGGCGGAGTTCGATTACCTGTTCTGGGTCGGCTGCGCCGGCGCCTTCGAGGACCGCGCCAAGAAGACCACCCAGGCGGTGGCGACCCTGCTCCACGAGGCCGGGGTCGACTTCGCGATCCTGGGCGAGGGCGAGACGTGTACGGGCGACCCGGCGCGCCGCATGGGCAACGAGTTCGTCTATCAGATGCTCGCGCAGCAGAACGTCGAGACGCTGACCGAGGCGTTCGGCGAGCAGAAGGTCAAGCGCATCGTCGCCACCTGCCCGCACTGCTTCAACACCCTCGGCAACGAGTACGAGCAGCTGGGCCTCAAGGTCGAGGTCGTGCACCACACGCAGCTCCTCGCCCACCTGGTCGCCGAGGGCAAGCTCACCCCGGTCCAGCCGGTCGACGGCGGCGTCACCTATCACGACCCCTGCTACCTGGGCCGGCACAACCGGGTCTTCGAAGCCCCGCGCGAGGTCCTCGGCACCGCCATCGAGGGTGGCCTCGTCGAGATGCCCCGCAACTCGGAACGCTCCTTCTGCTGCGGCGCCGGCGGTGCCCGCATGTGGATGGAGGAGAAGATCGGCAAGCGGATCAACGTGGAGCGCACCGAGGAAGCGCTCGAGCTCGATCCCGACGTCATCTCCACCGCATGCCCGTTCTGCATCACGATGCTCTCCGACGCCCTCACGTCGAAGAAGCAGAACGGCGAGGCCGCCGAGCACGTCGAGGTCCTCGACGTGAGCCAGATCCTGCTGCGCTCGATGCAGCCGGTGGCGGCG
>CAKUMG010000495.1 GCA_934667465.1 uncultured Actinoplanes sp.
CCGTCACCCTGCGCAGTGGCCCATCCGGTGACCCGACGTGCACATCCGTGCCCCGATAACGGCCGCCGGCCAGCGCTGCCACGGACGCGCCCGCCGCGGTGAGCCCCGACAGCTTCCCCGGGTGCCGCGACAGGATCGTGAGCCCGGCAAGGTCAAGCCGTGCCAGGGTCGTGTCCAGTCCGCCGGCGAGAACGACCAGCGGGGCTCCCCCGGTCTGGCACAGCTCGGTCGGACACATCGTCAGGCCGGCGGTCCGGTTGCGCCGCACCCGGCCGGCCAGAGCCAGGTCGAACACCGCATTGCCGGCCTGCAGCAGCGGCGGCGTCAGGGCCACGTAGCCCAGATGCCACCCGTCCTCCTCCGGCCACCACGCCAGCGACCCCGCGCACGCCTCGACCGGCCCGAGCTCCTCCACCGCCCCGGTCCCAGGATCGAACAGGTGCAGCCGCCCGGTCCGCGGCCCGTAGTCGTTGTCGGCACTCCCCTGCGTCAGCACCGCCAGCGGCCCGCCGCCGGGCCGTTCCCGCAGCTCCACCACGTGCCGCCCGGCGAACACGTCCGGCGTGCCGATCCGCCCGCTGCCCGGATCGAGCAACCGCAACCGCGCCCGAGGCTCGTCCCGCCCGACGACCACGATGCCCTCGGGCGGCTCCTCCCCGGTGATCAGCGCGACGAGCGCGGACCCGGCGAGCGGCACATGATCCCGCACACCGTCGGCGCGATCGGTCAGCGCGGTCACCGTGCCGTCGCCCAACGACAGCCGGTGCAGCACGCGATCGGACAAGAAGAACAGCGACCCGGAATCCGCCGACCACCGCGGCCGGTCGCCCTCCATCACCCGCCGCGCCGGGCCGTCGATCTCGGCTACCCAGAGCGAGTCCGGGGCGTTCACGGAAGCCAGGACGTAGCTGACGAGCCGCCCGTCCGGCGAGAGAACCGGGTGCCGCGGGACGAGCCCGTCGACGACGATCTCGGCCGTCAGCTCCCTCATGAACCCAGTCTGCTCGATGACCCTATGATCCGCGCGTGCGGACGAGCCGTTCGAGCTGCGCTACCTGCTCACGGTCGGCGACACCGCGTACGGCCTGGACAGTTGGGCGGTGCGGCCGTGGGAGATCGGGCCCAGCCTGCTCGACCAGCTGGACGGCCTCCCCCGGCTGTCGACGTGGCACGAGATTCCCCGCGGCGGCCTGCACCTGAACCCGGCCACCCGTCGCGCCACTGTCTGGTCGATCGATCCCGTACGCGGCCTGTCCGACCGGTTCGCCGACCGCTGGCCGGGCTGGACCCTCGACTTCCGCGAGGACCGTTACCGGGAGTCCACCAAGGCGTTCACCTTCCCCGACCCGGAACCCGCCGCCGGCCAGTACGCCTACGTGCTGGCGGACCGGGTGGCGAAGCACTGGGCCCCGGGAATCGTGGAATACAGGGACAGCGTGCGGAAGCGGCGCCGGGGCCAAGACATGCTGAACGGCACGGGCGGCGCCGGGCTGACCATTGCCGCCCTGCGGAAATTCGTCGACCAGTTGCTCGAGCCCGTCGACCAGCCCCGGCCCTTCGACGTCGCGGCGTACGCCCGCGACAACTTCGGCTGGAACTGACGCCGTTCGATCCGGGCCAGGTCACACGCTTGGCCGGTCTGCAATCGCTTCTGCAGCGGCCCGCCATCCAGCACTGCTGCGAGCAGCCGCGGACAACCTCTGGTGGCATGGTCCGGAACGGGATGACGCCGCCGCGGATCTGGAGCGCCGCGCCGCCCGGAACGAAGGGAGGTGGCGGTGGACATCCATGAGCAGCACGAGGCGGTGCGCCGGGAACACGTCTCTCATGAGCATCTGTGCCGTGCAACTATGGCATGGTGGCGCCGTAGAGGATGCGCTGCTGATGCAGCGAACCCGCCGGACCGGTATGAATGCGACCGTCGCCGTTGACGGGGCGCGCTCACGCTCGGCGCAGGCTCACCCAGACGAGGCGATACACGACCTCGGGCACAGGCGAGGCCAGGGAAGCACTTGACGTCATTGCCAGCGCGATTCCTACGACGCCAAACATCTGTGATAACCGGGTTGGCCCACGCCCCCGTGCCTTCTAATGGGGTAGACAGCCGGACGCAAGGACGACCATGATTCGATCGTGACTGATCACGTTGCCGACTGGTCGCCCGCGGACAGCCCTGAAGCTATCGCAGTCTCGGAGGTTCATTGGTGGGCGCGTGCGGCAGAGCTTGCCGTGCTTCGTATGCGCGGTCCCGATGACCATCGAATCTCTTGGTTCAGCTCGCGACAAATTGATGCTCGCCAGCTCATTCTCGCCCTTCGGCAGCTTCTAAGTGCCGTAACGCTCGTGGATGGCCGACTCGAGGAACTCGGTCTTGATCGAGAACGCAATGCCCTCCGGCTGGCGAAGGACCGGTATGAGGGCAACCTGACGGGTTTAACTGAGGTGCGGAACGCACTGATGCATTTTGAGGCGTGGGCCCTTGGAGCTGGGCATGGCCCGCAGCGACGGCGCGTAGCGGAAGGGGTTTCGGTGCGTGAGGTCGCGAGCGAATTTTGGGGGTTCGCTTACGACGGGCAAAACGAGACCATTTCCCTTGGCCCATACACCGTCCACGTGACAGCGGTCGGCGGTGCTGTGGCTCAACTCTCGGACGCAGTCTATGAGGCCGCTCGCGCGGTTGACCGTCGTAATGCAATCGATCTGGGGAGGGAAGTCAAAGATGCCCTAGCCGCAGCTGCGGTCTCGACGGATGAAGACTGGTCTTCAACGAAGCTGATCGTAGGTAGAGACAATAGGCTCCGACTGTCGTTGGACTCGGTCAGAGCTGCCGAGCAGATCGATCGATACGCGCTTGCGGACCGCATCATCGAAGCGCTCCGGGCTGCAGGCATCAAGCTCATCCACCTTGAAATGCCGAACGAGCTCGATCTATCCGGCCCGCTGGGTCGAGGCGTCGAACTAGTCTGCGAGAGAAACCCTTACTGACGTAGACGCGTGAGCCACACTTGATTGCGAACCAGTTTGGATTCTGCATTCGGAGCAGCCACGCCGCGGATGAGCCCAGGACAACTTCGATGTCATCACGTGTAGGACTTACCGGTTCGAAGCTGCCTTGCTGGTCAGGCAAGACTAGAATCCTGGATCGCCGGTCCAGGGTGCATCCGGTCTCGTCCGCCGGGCACTCTCGCCGGGCTCGAGGTGGAGCACATCGAGCAACGTCAGGTCATTCTCCACGGCGTGGTGCACATGGCCGACTTTTCCGTGGCGGGAACGGCGTCACTTGCGCCGATGAGTTGCCAGAGGCCGTCGCCAGCTTCGTGACTGACGGACAGGATCGGCTCCGATTGCGCGAAGACCTCGCCGGTCTGGATGCTGGTGCCCAGCAGCCAGCGCTTCATCCACCGTGCCCGGCGGTCGCGTTCCATCACCCGGTCCACGACCTACCAGATGAACGGCAGGTCGTCGTACGCGCAGCCTTCGGCCGCAGTGAGGTCGGGACCGCCCTACCACCCGGTGAAGCTAGAACAACCCGCAGCGGCAGGCGCCAATATCATCGCCGGGTGACAGGACGGGGACCGTATCGCTATGTCGGACCGGCGAAGCTGCTCGGCCATGCGACCACACCGGACAACGTCAGCGCCGATACGCGCGCATTCCTGGGTGCATGGCTCGCCCGGCGGGACCGCGGCGAGCTTGCCGAGCCGTTCACGTTCGTCGTGATGCTGGACGGCGTGCTGCGGCTCGCGCCCCGGCGCAGTGAGCATGTCGCGCTCGCCGGTGGGCGGGACGTGCTCGCGGCCGGGGAAGTGACCTTCGTACGCGCCGCACATGGCTGGCGGGTGGCCGAGGTGACCAACCAGTCGACCGGCTACTGCCCCGACCCCGACTCCTGGCCGGCCGTGCGTGAGGCGCTCGATGGCCTCGGCGTGCCGCATCCCGGCGAATTCACCGACAAGGTCGTTTTCCGGCGCTGCCCCGCCTGCGGTGAGCGCAACATCGTCCGCGAGGGCGACTTCTCCTGCGCGCTCTGCGACGCCGCCCTGCCCGCGGAGTGCAACTGACCCAATAAAGGAGCCGGCGCCCAGGGGGCGCCGGCTCACGGTTCGGTGCGTCAGCGACAGATCTTCAGGACGCCGTCCCAGTTGGTGCCGGCCTGGCAGACGACCTCGGCCTGGGCCGGGGCGGCCGGGGCCGCGGTGACGGCGAGGCCGACGGCGGCGGAGGTGAGCAGGAGGGCGACGGTGCGGCGCAGGGTTGCACGCATGGTGATTCCTCTCCGGAACTGTGAGTGAAGGAGAGAGGGGGCCCGGCGCTCGCGTTGTGACGGAAGGCTGGCCTGCCTTCCCGCGGCGCCCCGCGCGGCTGGTCCCCGGTGGCCGTGGCCACCCAGTGCGGCGGAGGGATCGTCATCACTCCACTTACTGTCATCAACACAGTAAGTCCCGGCGAAGCTTTGCGTCAAGAGGACACTAAGCCTGCTACGGTGGGATCACCGCCGCCGAGACCTCTCAGGAGGATCCCGATGTTCCGTCTCCGCCAGCTGGACCTTCTCCTCACCGTCGCCGTCGCCCTGGGCCTGGGCGTGCTGGGCGCGTTCGACGTCGTCGGCCCGCCCGTCATCGCCGGGGCGACCCTGACCACCCTGGGGCTGCTCGCGATCGGCTCGCTGCACGGGCGGGTCGCGGTGCACGCGCTCGCCGGGGAGGTCTCCCGGCTCGGGGCGGGCGCCGGCGCCGACCGGCTGCTGCGTCCCTCGACGTCCGGGCTGGACCTGGATCTGAGCACCGCGAGTGACGTGCGGATCGTCGGCGTCACGCTCGCGCGCACGCTGCGCAACCATCATGTCGAGCTGCGGCAGCGGCTGGCGGCCGGGGCGACCGTACGGGTGGCGTTGATCGCACCGCGCGAGAGCACGCTGGCGGAGGCCGCCCGGCGCAGCACGATCCCGGACCGGCCCGACCTGTTCGAGCACCGGCTGCGGCCCACGCTGGACCTGCTCGACGCGCTCGCCGCCGACGCCGCCGCGGGACCCGGGCGCCTCGAGGTGCGCCTGCTCGACCTCGTCCCCGCGTACGGCATCCTCGCCGTCGACGTCGACTCGCCCCACGGCAGCCTGCACGTGGACGTCTACTCGCACCGGGCGGGCGTCGCCGAGCCGAGCCTCGCGCTGCTGCCCGACCGCGACCCGCAGTGGTACCGCCACTTCGCCGGCGAACTGGATCGTTTGTGGACGGTGGGACGGCCTTACAAGACCGAGACCCTAGAAGCCTAGGTACGGGAGGAGCAGCGCCATGGTCAGCGCGTCGTGCCGGGACGCGTCGTCGCGGTGCGCGTCGTTGGCC
>CAKUMG010000496.1 GCA_934667465.1 uncultured Actinoplanes sp.
GAACGCAATGGAAGCCCTGCTCTCCCATCGAGACTCAGTCCGCGACGGCCCCGCCTGGGTGCGTGTCGTCGCACGCAACAACTGGCTCAAGGCCGTGAGCCGGCAATCGGTCGCCCTCCACCCCGAGACGATCGACTCCCAGATCCGCGCCTCGAACGAAACTCACACGGGCGCGGATCCCGCTGGAATCACGTACAGCCGGCTGGAATGCGACGACGCCACAGAGCTCGTTCGTCAACTTCCCCGGACCCAACGCGAAGTCGTCGCCCTGATCGCGGACGGCTACAGCGCCGCGGAGATCGCCTTGCTCCTTGGCAGCAGCCCCGCAGTTGTTAGATCGAACCTCGCACATGCGCGACGACGGTTACGAGGACGCCAGCTTCGAGCTGCCGCTTAGTGCCAGGCCCGCTGCCCCGACCTTCTCTTGGCCGGAGTGCGGGGCAGCGGGCCCCCTCAAGACACGGCGGAACCGCGTCATGCCACCGATGCACGCCACGTCGCGAGGCGACGGGCGGATCGGTCGTCTTCTTGAGCCCCAGACCGAACCAACATACAACGATGTGAGATAGGTCACACTGGATGCTTGCTCAATTCAGACTAGCGCGCTACCGGGCGCCGCGGCCGTTCGGTAGCTCACTTCACTCTTCATCGGGACGAGAGGGAACCCGATGAACCCTCGCTTGGCAAGCAGCGACAGTAATCGCCTGGAGCAGGCGAACCATCAAGCGCGTCACACCCCGGGACACCATGCGGAGACGCCCGAGTACGACGACTTGTTCATGGCGTCCTTCACCCCCAGCCGCACCGCTCTTCACGCCGTTCAGGGCGATGAGGAACTGGCAGACGAAGCCACCGAGTCAGCGCTGACTGCGATCGGAACCTCGTGGCGTTACATCGTTCGCACACCGCGCTTCGTGCGAGCGCTGGCCATGATCTTCTACCTCCGGGCCAAGGCCCACGAAGAACACGAGAGCCGATGCGCCGCCTTGGCCGCCGAACGCCGGCAGGGACGGTCACTGTCATCAAGCCACGATGTCGTTGTCGCGCCTGGACCATGGTTGATCGCGTTCCTCGACGTTCTCCCCGAGCCGAACCGCCGCATCGTCGAGTTCGTTCTGCGTCCTCTGACTCTGCTGGACGCCGCCCAACTGCTGGAGGAAAACACGCTTCGGGTGGCCCGCAGAACCGCGTGGTTGTGGGATGCGGCAGGCGCCCCTGACGAAGCCATCGACAACCGGAAGGAGAATCCATGAGCTACGACGAGGCCCTCGGCGGCCCGGGAGAACTGGATGAGCTGATCCGGCAGGCGCTCGACCGCCAGACCGCGCCGACGGAATCCCGTTCCAGCCGGCGTGAACGGGCGCGAGAACGACTGGCCAAGGTCAAAGAACACCTCCATGACCATCGATTGTTCGATCTGGGGCGGATGATCTCGACGCCTTGGGGGTGCAACAAGCACAGTGGGAAGCGACCGCCTACGCCGCGGCGGAGACCATCTTGCGCCGCGCCCAAGCCCGTGCCGGGCAACCTGCAGGTGAAGGAACTCGCACCCTCGAAGACCACGTGCCACCCTTCGTCTACCGGGGTGGACAGCAGGAGTCCGCCACGCTCCTCGACCGGGCTCGCCGAAGCGCGCGGCGCCAGACACACGCATTCTTGTTCCAGACGGCCGCCATCGACGCGGGCGATGTGACGCCGACGCATTTCGATGAGCTGCGTCGGCAGTTGTGGCCCGTCGTGCGCCCTTGGATCAACGAGGCGCAGGACGACGCCGATCTCGGCCTGGCATTCTCGCTCGTCCACAGAGCCTTCATGTGGGCCGCACGGAACAGTCACACCATGCCCGACCCAAAGCGGAGCGACGAGGTGAGCATGTGGCTGGAGGCAGGGCTACTGGCGGATCTGCAGGGAATGGAGAGCTTCCTGCCTTGCTCTTCCGAAGACGTGCGGTCGGTGCAGTCATCGTCTGAACGGACGTTGCAACAGGCACACCGGGGCTGAGCTCCTCCCTCGGCACCAGCCGGTGATCAGCTGCAGCGCGGTACATCGCCGGTTACGGGGACGCGACATGCGCCCGTCACGCATCTGGGCACATGTGGCGCCGGCTGGGTGGTCAGTGGGGCTTAGCGGGGAGCCGGGGCTTGCCGAGGCGGCGCCAGAGGAGGGTGCGGCCGAGGCCGATGGCGTAGAGGATGCCGAAGATCGTCAGGATGGCCGCGCCCCAATGGCCTTCAGCGAAGAGCAGGATCAGGCCTGGCAGGGGGAAGAGAACGACAGCGGCCAGGTAAAAGACGAGCGGGATCCGTAGGGTGCTCTTGTCCACGATGGAATTCTCGCCGACCGGGGGCGGGGCTGCTTGGTGAAGCGGACACATGCCCTGCAGCGGCTGGCGGAAATCATGCTTGCTGGAACCGCTCGGGCAGAGCGGGGACGGGCGGTATGTAACGTCAGCGGGCGGGGACGAGGGCCGGGACCGCGGCGGCCGGCAGGGTGAAGGTCATGCGGGTGCCGATGCCGCCGGGGCCGGGCTCGGCGGTGATCGTGCCGCCGTGCCGCTCGACGATGCGGCGGCAGATCGACAAGCCGAGACCGGTTCCCGCGTACGGGCGTCCGCGGTGGGCCCGGTGGAAGTCGTCGAACACGGCCTCGAGCTGATCCGGCGGGATGCCGATGCCGTTGTCGGAGACCTCGATCCGCACCGGGCCACCGGCACCGGACACGCCGGCAGGCGCGGCATTCCGGGTCGGCGCGGCATCCCAGGCGGGCGCGGCATTCCCGGCGGGCGCAGCATTCCCGGCAGCGCGAGGCGCGGCATCCCCGGCGACCCGAGGCGCGGCATTCCCGGCAGCGCGAGGCGCGGCGTCGTCGGCCGACGCGGCATCCACGGCAGCGCGAGGCTTGGCGTTGCCGGCCGGATCGGTGCCGGGTGAGGCGACACCGCCGGTGATCGTGATCTCCGGGGTGACGCCGGGCGCCGTGTACTTGATGGCGTTGCCGATCAGGTTGTCGAGCAGCTGCCGGACCAGCACCGGGTCGGCGCTCACCGCGG
This sequence comes from uncultured Actinoplanes sp., assembly GCA_934667465.1. Classification (GTDB taxonomy): domain Bacteria; phylum Actinomycetota; class Actinomycetes; order Mycobacteriales; family Micromonosporaceae; genus Actinoplanes. Next base: position 3,050 of record CAKUMG010000496.1, read on the forward strand.
GCAGGTCCCCGGCCGTGATCCGGGGTTCCGGCAGGCCGAGGCTCCCGGCGTGGTCGGCGCAGCCTGCGGCGATGTCCGTGACGACGGCGGCGAGGTCGACCGGCACCGGCACCACGACCACGTCGCGGGCGGTCGTGTAGGCGAGCAGGTCGTTGATCAGGCTGTGCATCCGGGCGGCGGCGCGTTCGATGCGTGCGACGTGGCCGAGCTCCGGCCGGCCCTCGAGGTCCTCGCGCAGCGCCTCGGACCAGCCCTCGATCGTGGTCAGCGGGTTGAGCAGGTCGTGCGCGACGACCCCGGCGAAGGCGCGCAGCTCGTCGCGGTGCCGCCGGTCCGCGGTGACGTCGTGGAAGATCACGATGGTGCCGCGGCCGTCCGGCAGCCGGCCCGCGTTGAGGCTGATCATGCGGCCGTCGGGCACCCCGGCATTGCGGATCAGATAGTCGCGGGTGACGACCGAGCCGTCCGCCGGGGCCAGCCGATACGGCATCTCGCCCGCGCCTACGGCCGTACCGTCAGGGTGGAAAAGCCCGTAGTAGCCGCTGTCCCGGACCTGTCCGTCGGTGCTGGTCACGCCGCCGACCAGCCGCTTCGCCGCCGGGTTGCGCAGCACGTAGCGGCCCTGATAGTCGATGACGCCGACGCCCTCGGACATCGTGTCGATGATCGTCGTGAGCAGCGTCGCCTGCTCGTTCGCCGCGCGCTCCGAGGCACGCAACCGATCGACCAGCGCCGTACGCTCGTCGCGCCCCAGCGCCAGCGCCAGCCCGACCACGGCGACCGTGCCCACGAAGAGCTGCGCCACCAGGGACCGCAGGGGATGCGACCCGATGTCCGCGAACGGCCCGTCGCCGAGCAGCGTGTACACGATCGCCACGCCCCCGACCAGCAGCGAGTGCAGGGCCACGAACGTCGTCCGCAGCCGCAGCCCCGCCCACACGCTCAAAGTGATCAGCGCGAACGCCAGCGGGAGGCCGTCGAGGAGCCCGAAGACCAGCACGTACGCGGCGGCGGACAGGGCGGTGATCACCCCGTACTCCCATGTCAGGGTGACCCGCGACGGCCTGCGCCGAAGAAACTCGCCGAGCGCGATGCCGATGAGCAGGACGCTGACCGTGTTCCGCGCCATCCACACGGCGGCGGCGAGCCACGAGTAGTGCCCGCTCTCCAGCCCGACCGCGGTCGGCCCGATGAGCGCGCTGCCCAGGGTGCTGACGGCGGCCGCGCCGACGACCCGCCACAGGTCGGCGAGGCGGGTCAGCCGTACGCCGTCGCGCCACAGGCCGGGCACCCAGCGATCGATGAGGTACGCGAAGCCGTACGCCTGCACCAGGTTGGCGACCGCGAAACAGAGCGCCAGCCGGAAGCTGACCCCGGTCAGCATGTTCCCGGCAATGGTGATCAGCACCAGTGCCTTGGCGTCGGGCAGACCCCATCCGCGGTAGCGGCTGCGCTTGCGGCCTTGCTCGCGACCTTGCTCGCCGCCTTGCCCACAGCCTTGCTCAAGGCCGTGTTCCCGAGGGCGGCTTTGCTCACGGGGGCGGCTGGTGAACCAGAGTGCGAGCACGCCGGCGGCCGGCCAGACCAGGCTGAGGTTCGTCCCGTCCAGCACTGTCATCCGGCCGGCATACATCGCGACGAGGTAGAGCAGCGCAAAGGCTGCCGTCCGCATCAGGGGCCGGTTCACACCCGCACTAATCGGTCATCTCGGCGCGGAATGAAGTGTCGGGGATCCGCCCGACGAGTTCCTGCCGGCGCCGGAATCGTCCTACTCTTCGCCCAAAGAGCCATCCGGTTCCCCCACCTGGAGGCGATCCCCATGACCCCGCACGGCTCCGTCGACCGCCCGATCGACGCCGTCGCCGGCCTGGTCCCCGACCAGCCCCACGCCGTCGCCGCCGTCGCATCCCTGCTCGAGGCGGGTCACGCCGTCTCACCCGTACGGCCGCAGGACCCCACCCCCGGCACCCTCCGCGAATGGGGTCCCGACACCACGATCCTCAACCTCTACCTGCACGGCCTCGACCTGGGCCACATCCTCCTGGTCGTCCCCGCCACCCCGGCCACCCGCGAGGAGATCGGCCGCAACCTGACCCGCCACCAGGGCAAGGGCATCTACTACTTCACCCCCGCCGCCGTCGAATCCCTCACCATCCCCGCCTGACCCGGGTCTCCGATGATTTCCGACCGACGTCGGGGGCTCGAATGCGGCGCGCGAGGCCCCGCTGATACATGACCGGGGCGACGGACGAGTCGGCCTGTACGCCGG
>CAKUMG010000497.1 GCA_934667465.1 uncultured Actinoplanes sp.
CTGCGGACCGCGCCGCGCGACGCGCTGATCGCCGAGGCGTCGGAGCCGGCGATGCTGGGGCGCTCGTTCGGGGTGCACCGCGCGCTGGACACCGCCGGGGCGGCGCTGGGCCCCCTCGTGGCGTTCGCGCTGCTCACCGCCGTGCCGGGCAGCTACGACTCGATCTTCGTGACGTCGTTCGGGTTCGCGGTCGTGGGGCTGGCCGTGCTCGTGCTGTTCGTGCCGGACCTGCGCACCGCGGGCGGCGCGGCCCGGATCGGGCTGCGCCGGGCGCTGCGCGAGGTGACCGCCCCCCGGCTGCGCCGCCCGCTGCTGGTCGCCGGTGTGCTGGGGCTGCTGACCGTCGGCGACGGCTTCCTCTATCTGTCGCTGCAGGACCGTGACGACTTCGCGGCGGTGTTCTTCCCGTTGCTCTACGTGGGCACGAACCTGGGGTATCTCGCCCTGGCGGTGCCGCTGGGCCGGCTGGCGGACCGGGTGGGCCGGGCCCGCGTGCTGGTGGCCGGCTACGGCGCCCTGCTCGGCTGCTATCTGCTGGCGGCGCTGCCGTCCGGCGGGGTGGGCCTGACGATCGGGGTCCTGCTGCTGCTCGGGGTCTTCTACGCGGCCACCGACGGAGTGCTGCCCGCGCTGATCAGCCGGCTCGTACCGGCGGAGGCCCGGGGCAGCGGGATCGCGGCCGCGCAGACGGTCGTGGCGCTGGCCCGGTTCGCCGCGTCGGTGCTGTTCGGGCTGCTCTGGGCGGTGCAGGGGTCGGGCCGCTCGCTGCTGCTGTTCGCGGCGCTGCTGAGCGCGGCGATCCCGGTCGCGGCGTGGCTGCTGCGGGGGGCCGATCGATGACGTCCCGGGTACGGCTCACGCTGCTGGCCGCCGTCGTCGCCGCCGCGCTGATCGGGGCAGGCGGCTACGTGTGGCGGGTCCGGCAGTCCCAGGCCGCCACGCTCGCCGCCGCCCCCGCCGTGCCGCAGCGCGCGGACCTGGCGGCGGTGCGCTCCGGGCCGCACCTGGTGTTCCGCAACACCGCCCTGGGCGACGGCTACGGGCGGGTGGCGGTGGTGCCGCTGACCGCCCCGGACGGCCCGCGCGCGCTGACCCCGGCCAGCTGCGAGCGGGTGCACGCCACGGCCCGGGAGGCGGTGTGCCTGTCCGCCGACCGCGGGCTCGTGACGACGTACCGGGCGCGGCTGCTCGACGACGCGTGGGCGCCGGTGCGGGACCTGCCGCTGACGGGGGTGCCGAGCCGGGCGCGGCTGTCGCGCGACGGCGCGCTGGTGGCCACGACCACGTTCGTTTTCGGGGACTCGTACGCCAATCCGGGGCAGTTCTCCACGCGTACGGTGGTGACCCGCTCCGGCGGTGCCGTGGTCGGCGACATCGAGCGCTTCACGCTGCGGGTGGACGGCCGGGTCGTCACGGCGGCGGACAAGAACCTGTGGGGCGTCACGTTCGCCGACGACGACCGCTTCTACGCCACGGCGGCCTCCGGCGGCCGGACCTGGCTCGTCGAGGGCAGCCTCGCCGCGCGTACGGTCGAGGCCCTCCGCGGCGACGCCGAGTGCCCGTCGCTGTCGCCGGACCGCACCCGCGTGGCCTTCAAGAAGCACGGTGACCTGCCCGCGGGCCGCTGGCGGCTGGCCGTCCACGACCTGCGTACCGGCAAGGAGACGCTCTCCGCCGAGACCCGCAGCGTCGACGACCAGGCCGAGTGGCTCGACGACGGCACGCTCGTCTACGGCCTGCCCCGCACCGCCGCGAACGGCGCCGCCACCAGCGACGTCTGGCGGGTCCCCGCCGACGGCTCCGGCGCGCCCCAGGTCCTGGTCCCGGACGCGTGGTCGCCCGCGGTGATCCGATGACTTCCGAGAAAGAAGAGGTACGCATGCCGCGACTGGCCGTCATCACGCCGAGCTACGCGCCGGACTTCGAGCTCTGCGCCGACCTGCACCGCTCCGTGCAGGCGCTGCGCGACCCCGCGGTCGAGCACCACATCATCGTGCCGCGCCGCGACCTCGCCCTGTTCCGGCGGCTGGGCGGCGACGGCGTCCAGGTGCACGAGGTGTCCGAGTTCCTGCCGCGCTCGTTCCTGGCCCTGCCCGGCGTCAACGGGTGGGTCAACGCGCGCCGCCCGTTCCCGCCCCTGCGCGGCTGGATCACCCAGCAGATCGTGAAGCTGGCCGCGACGGCCCGGCTCGACACCGACGTGGCCCTGCTCGTCGACTCCGACCTGGTGTTCGTGCGCCCGTTCGGCACCGAGCTGTTCCGGCGCGACGGGGTCACCCGCTTCTACCGGCTGCCCGGCGCGATCGACGAGCGGCTGCCCCGGCACGTGCTGTGGCACCAGGTGGCCCGGCGGCTGCTCGGCCTGCCGCCCGCGGAGCCGCCGTTCGCCGACTACATCTGCTGGCCGGCGCCGTGGGACCCGGCGATCGTGCGGGCGATGCTGGCGCGCGTCGAGGAGGTGACCGGCCGCCCGTGGGCCACCGCGGTCGGCGCCCAGCTGCACTTCTCCGAGGAGATCCTGTACGGCGTGTTCGTCGACGAGGTGCTCGGCGCGACCGGCTTCACCACCGCGGACATGCTCTGCCCCGCCTACTCCGACGAGGTGCCGCTCGACGCGGCCGGCCTGGACGCGTTCCTCGGCCGGCTGGGCTCCGCCGACATCGCCGTCATGATCTCCGCGAAGTCCGGCACGCCGCTGGAGGTCCGCCGCGCCGCGCTTGCCCGCCTGCTCCGAAAGGAATGATCTGGTGCGAACGTTCGACGACAAGGCTTTCGGCAGGGCCTTCGACGAGGTGGTCCTCGCCGGGCACTGGCAGGAGAAGTCCGCCTACTACCCGCGCTACCGCACCCGCTACGAGGCGGTGCTGCGCGGTTTCGCCGAGGCGGCGCCGTCCGAACCGGTGGACCTGCTCGAGGTCGGCGGCGGGCAGCTGGCCGCGCTGGCGCACCGGCTGTGGCGGGACCGGGCCACGGTCGCGGACATCGGCGACACGTGTTTCCCGACCCTGGAGAAGCAGGGCGTGGCGACGTTCCGCTGGAACCTCGCGGCCGGCGACCCGCCGGCCGGGCACGCATACGACGTGGTGCTGCTCTCCGAGGTGATCGAGCACCTGCCGGTGCCCGGCCACGTGGCGCTGTCGCGGCTGCGCCGGATGCTGCGCCCCGGCGGGCTGCTGATCTGCTCGACGCCCAATCTCTATCGGCTCCGCAACATCGTTTTCCTCGCCCTCGGGCGGCCCATCTTCGACAATTTCGATGTGCCGCGGGAGTCGGGCGCCGGGCACGTCCTGGAATACTCCGCCGATCACCTGCGGTGGCAATTCGAGCAGGCGGGGTTCACCGATATCGATGTACGGCTGCGCGAGTTCGCGCACGTGCCGCACCGGGCGTCGGATCGCCTGCTCGCGACGCTCGGGCGGCCGCTGCTGCGCATTCCACGCTTCCGCGACAACCTGCTCGCGACCGCGGTCGCCCCGGCGGCGGAAACCGTCGCGCCGACGTCGGAAACCGTCGCATCGACCTCGGAAACCGTCGATTCAACGGAGGCCGAGATCGGCTGATCGGCCACCCCCTGCCGCCGGGCGACGCGCGAATCTGCTGGTTAGCGCAATGGGCGCCGGATACCGGCACTCATAGTCTGCAAAGGACCGTCGCGCGATGGGGGGACGACGATGCGCAGAAGAATCAGCATGCTCGCCGTGACGACGCTGGTGACGGCCGGTGGTGCCGTCGTGATGGCCGGCGCGCCCGCCGCCGCCGTGGAGTGCTCGCCGAACCCGGTGGTCTGTGAGAACGCCCTGCCCGGCGCGCCGCGCTCGGAGTGGGACGTCGAGGGCATCGGCGACGAGGCCATCCAGGGCTTCTCCACCGACATCAGCGTCGACGTGGGCGGGTCGATCGCGTTCAAGGTCGACACCACCGCCACGGCGTTCAGCATCGACCTCTACCGGCTCGGCTGGTACGACGGCAAGGGCGCCCGGAAGATCGACTCGATCCCGGCGGCGCAGACCGTGGCCCGCGACCAGGACCCGTGCTACACCGACGAGACGACCGAGATCTACGACTGCGGCAACTGGACGGTGTCGGCGACCTGGACCGTACCGCCGGCCACCGTCTCGGGCGTCTTCGTGGCCACGCTGCGGCTGGCCGACGGCGGCAAGAGCCACATCCCGTTCATCGTGCGCGACGACGCCAGCACGTCGAAGATGTTCTTCCAGACGTCCGACACGACCTGGCAGGCCTACAACGACTACGGCGGCTCGAACTTCTACCATGGCGCGGGCAACGGTCGCGCGTACAAGCTGAGCTACAACCGCCCGTTCGCCACCCGCCGCGACAACCACGGCCGCGACCACCTGTTCAGCAACGAGTACCCGATGATCCGGTTCATGGAGCGCAACGGCTACGACGTCAGCTACACCACCGGCGTCGACTCCGACCGCCGCGGGCAGCTGATCGCCAACCACGACGTGTTCGTCTCGGTAGGCCACGACGAGTACTGGTCCGGCCGGCAGCGCACCCACGTCGAGGCGGCCCGCGACTCCGGCACGCACCTCGCGTTCTTCAGCGGCAACGAGGTCTACTGGAAGACCCGCTGGGAGCCGAGCCAGGACGGCACGAACACCGGCCACCGCACCCTGGTCTGCTACAAGGAGAGCTGGGCCGACGCGAAGCTCGACCAGAGCTCGCCGGAGTGGACCGGCACGTGGCGCGACCCGCGGTTCAGCCCGCCGTCCAACGGCGGCCGCCCGGAGAACGAGCTGACCGGCACCGCGTACCTCAGCAACGACGTCGACCTGGCCATCAAGGTGCCCGCCGAGTTCGGCAAGTTCCGGCTGTGGCGGCACACCGCGCTGGGCAGCCAGTCGCCCGGGCAGGTCACCACGCTCGCCCCGCACACCATCGGCTACGAGTCGGACGAGGACCTCGACAACGGCTTCCGGCCGGACGGGCTGATCCGGCTCTCCGAGACCACCGGACCCACCCCGGAATACCTGCGGGACTTCAGCCGTACGGTGCAAGCGGGCACGACGACGCACCACCTGACCCTCTACCGGGCACCCAGCCGCGCGCTCGTCTTCTCGGCGGGCACGATCCAGTGGGCGTGGGGCCTGGACCAGGTGCACGACGGCGAGGACCCGGCCCCGGCGGACACCCGCATGCAGCAGGCCACCATCAACCTGTTCGCCGACATGGGCGTGCGCGCCGTCAACGCGATCCCCGGGCTCACCATCGCCGCGCTCAACACGGACACGACGGCACCGGCCGCCACGATCACGTCGCCGCCCGCGTGGGCCACGTTCGCCAACGGC
>CAKUMG010000498.1 GCA_934667465.1 uncultured Actinoplanes sp.
GAGCCGGGCCGGGCGGCTACAAGCTCCACGCCCCGGTACGTGCCGCCGGGCCGGACCTCGGTCAGGCCGCCCCCGGATCGGCCACCGTGCACGGCACCAGCGACGAGACCACGCTGTCGGCGCTGCGGCCGGGCAGCCCGGTGCGCTCGGCGCGAGTGTCCCGCAGATCGAGGCGCACGCCGCGGCGCCCGGCAGCGGTCCGCAGCCGACCGTGCATGGGCGGGTTCGGCTCGATCGCGATCAGCGTCGCCCCCGGGGGCAGATACCTCAGGTTGGCGCCCACCTCGGATCCGAGCTCGACGACCACGGACGGCAGCCCGGCGAAGACGCGTCGCTCGGGCCGGCGCAGGTTCGCCTCGATGTACGGCCCCAGCACGCCGAAGAACGCAGCGTTGAACGCGCCCGCCTCCGGTGCACCTCGTAGCCGCCCGCGTCGCTCATCCCTGGACTCTGCGCCGATCCCGGCCGCTTGTCATGGCCCGCGATGCTTCGTGTCCCATCACCGTCACCGGCCGGTACAGCGTGGGGCGGGCGGCTAGCCTGCGGGCATGGCGACGTTCGTGCTGATCCATGGTGGAGGCGGCAGTGCGTGGGACTGGCATCGGCTGGTTCCCGAGCTGACCGCCCGCGGTCACGGCGTGGTGGTGCCGGAGCTGCCGATCGGGGACGCGGCCGCGGGGTTCGCGGACTTCCGGGACACCGTCCTCGCCGCGGTCGGGGGCCGGCGTGACCTGGTGGTGGTCGGGCAGTCGTACGGGGCGTTCACCGCGCCGCTGGTCGCCGCCCGGGTTCCGGTGCGGTTGCTCGTGCTGCTGACCCCGATGATCCCGGCGCCCGGTGAGACGCCCGGGGACTGGTGGGGCGGGGTCGGCTACGACGGCGGCGGTGTCGAGGGGCTCGGCGAGGCGGAGCTGTACTACGAAGGCGTACCGGAGGCGGTCGTCGCGCAGGCGGCGGCGCACGTCCGGGAGCAGGTCAGCGCCGAGGGTGACGAGCCGTGGCCGCTGGACGGCTGGCCCGCCGTGCCGACGCGGGTGCTCGTCGCGCGCGGGGACCGGCTGTTCCCGGTGGACTTCCAGCGCCGGGTGGCGGCCGCGCGGCTGGGGATCGTGCCCGACGAGGTCGACGGGTGTCATGCGGTGGCGCTCAGCCATCCCGGACCGCTCGCCGACCGGCTGGTGGCCTACCTGTCGTGACGGGTGCCGCTACTGCGGGTAGGTCCAGGCCTTCACGGTGATGCCGAGGATGCCGGTGTCGTTGTCCTCGGTCAGCGAGTCCACGGTCACGAACACCAGCTTCTGACTCAGCCCTCCGGCCGCGGCGACGTCCTGCGACGTCACGAAGCAGAGCGTCATCCCGGTCGTGGGTGCCACCGGGGCACGGCCCGGGTCGGTCCGGATCTTCTCCAGGCAGTCGAACGGGGTCGCCTCCGGCCCGGGCAGCTGGGCGAACGGCAGGTTCGTCGAGATCTTCCCGGGGCTGCACTGGGCATATCCGAACTCGAGGATCGTCTCGGCGGCGCTGAGGACCCGCGGCTCGTCGAGGTCGACGTTCGTCACGTTGGAATACGAGCAGCTCACCGAGCGGACGCGCAGCTTCTCCCCCTCGTACGCGACGTCGAACTGCGCGGTCGGGCTGATGTCCGCGGGTTGGCTCGCCGCCGGGTCAGCGTCCCCGTCCGCGTCCGGCGACGCGGAAAGAGCAGGATCCGGAGCCGGTGGATCGCCGGGGGTCGTCGTGGTGGCGGCCGGCAGGGGCCGCGATTCCGCCTTCTTCGCGGTGGTGACCGCGTCGTCGCTGCGGCCGAGCGCCAGCGTCGCCAGGACGACCGCCGAGGCCGCGACGACCAGCGCGAGGATGGCGATAATCAGCGCCACGGCGACCAGGACACCGCGCGACCGGGCCGGCGGTGGAGTCGGCTCCGTAAAAGTCACTTCGTCCTCCATGATCGCGGTCAACGCGTGAGAGTCGCGCTCCGGAGCACGACTTCACCGTCCGGAAATTGGCACGTCAGCTGAACTCGCAATTTCTGCTTCCCGTCGAGGGCTGCTTCCACCCGCGCCGGTGCGGTCCGCCGGACGACGTGATTCCCGACCTGCCGTCCGTCGGCGAAGATCTTCATCTGCAGCGAGGTGTCGTCGTCCCGGGCCTCGGACACCAGCAATTCCGCGCGCAGCGAGGCGTAGAGCCCGCGGAGGTCCCACTCGACGGTGCGCTGCCGGTCGCCCGTCTGGCCGGTGGCGCACGGCAGGGCCACGTCGCCGTCCCGGGTCCGGATGTCGCTGCCGCCTATGGTCGGCGTCAGGCCGGTGAGCACCGTCGATGCAGCGGGTGGGAAACCGGTCGTGCCCACGGGCCCGGACGAAGCGGAACCCGGCGCGGCCGGGCCGGACGAAGCGAGACTCGGCGCGGCCGGGCCGGACGGGGCGGGGACCGGCGCGGCCCGGTCCGGATCGTCCTGGGGCGCGTGCGGGCGGATCCACGCGAAATAGGCGATGATCAGCGCCACGAGGGCTATGGCGACGCCCATTCCCGCGAATATCACCTGCACCCAGGTCGATACGTCCGTGGCCACGGATCTGTCGTCCGATTCCCGCACGGCATCATTGTGCACCCCCTCGGCGACCCGAGGATCGAGCGTCTCTCCCGGCAATTTTCCGACCTTTTCCGATCTTCGTCGCCGCTGACGCATTCACAGTGCTGCGAATCGCGCGGTTCCTCCATCGGTCGACCGGACGACCCGATCCGGCATGCGCGAAAGAGAGCCGGGCGAGCCGATCCGGGCATGCGCGAAAGAGCGCCGGGCGAGCCGATCCGGGCATGCGCGAAAGAGCGCCGGGCGAGCCGACCCGGCATGCGCGAAAGAGCGCCGAGCGAGCCAGCAGGCACGAAAAGGGCGCCGGGCGAGCCGACCCGGCACGCACGAAAAGAGCGCCGAGCGATCCGGCACGCACGATAAGGGCGCCGGGATGGTCACAGAGTCAGGGGATGCGGGCGGGAGACGTCACCGCTCGCCACTATCAACGTATATCGGACGGCGGGGCTTGCCGCAAGACCCGGGCCGGGCGGCACAATCGGCGGCCTGAGCAGGACGGCAGGGCAGGCGACGAGGTGGGGTGCTGCAGTGGGCGGGCGATATGTGGTCGCGTTGCACGAGGCCCGCGGGCAGGACGCGACGCTGGCCGGGGGCAAGGGCGCGAACCTGGCGGCGTTGAGCCGGCTCGGCGGGGTGCGGGTTCCGGACGGGTTCTGTGTGACGACCGAGGCGTTCGAGGACGTCAGGGCGGCGGTCGCCGGGCCGGTCGGGCGGCTGGCGGGTCCGGACGCGGGCGATCGGGAGGGGTTGCGGGCGCTGTGTGCGGAGATCCGCCGTACCGCCGAAGGGGTTGACCTGCCGGGTGAGGTCAAGCGGGCGGTTGCGGCTTGCGAGGGCGGCTCGTACGCGGTGCGGTCCAGCGCGACGGCGGAGGATCTGCCGACGGCGTCGTTCGCGGGGCAGCAGGACTCGTTCCTGAACGTGACCGGCGCGGAGGAGATCCTGCGGCACATCGGCCGGTGCTGGGCGTCGCTGTTCACCGAGCGCGCGGTGATGTACCGGCGGCGGCAGGGCATCGACGACCGGACCGTGCGGATGGCCGTGATCGTGCAGCGGATGGTGAGCGCGCGGGCGTCCGGGGTGCTGTTCACGGCCGACCCGGTCACGTCGGACCGGACCGTGTGCTCGGTGGAGGCCGTGCCCGGGCTCGGGGAGGACCTCGTGTCGGGCCGGGTGAACCCGGACGTCTGGAAGGTCCGCGGCGGCGAGATCACCGGCGGGCGGGGCACGGTGCTGACCGGGGCGCAGGTGCTCGAGCTCGCCCGGCTCGGCCGGCGGATCGAGGCGCATTTCGGGCGCCCGCAGGACATCGAGTGGTGCCTGGACGGCGACGGGTTCGCGGTCGTGCAGAGCCGGCCGATCACGACGCTGTTCCCCGTGCCGGAGACCGGGGACGGGGAGAACCACGTGTACCTCTCCATGGGGCACCAGCAGATGATGACGGACCCGTTCAAACCGCTCGGGATGTCGTTCTGGCAGATGACGACGCCCGCCCCGATGGCGGAGGCCGGGGGCCGGCTGTTCGTCGACGTCACCCGGCGGATCGGCGCGCCGGCGAGCCGGGCCGCACTGCTGGAGCTGATGGGCAGGTCGGATCCGCTGATGCGGGACGCGATGGAGACCGTCCTGGCGCGCGACGGCTTCGTCCGGCCGCTGCCCGACGAGGGCTCCCCCGCCGTCCTGCCCGAGGTCACGGCGATCGCACCGGACCCGGCGGTCGTGACGGGGCTGATCGCGCGGACCGAGGCGTCCGTCGCCGCGGCCGCCCGGGAGATCCGTACCAAGTCAGGGGTGGAGGTTTTCGCTTTCATCCGCGCCGACCTGCAGGAGCTGCGGCGTCTGCTGTTCGACCCGCGCGGCCGCGAGGTGTACCTGCCGGCGATGGAGGCCACGTGGTGGCTGAACGAGCGGCTGGAGGCGTGGCTGGGCGAGCGGAACGCGGCGGACACGCTCACCCAGTCGGTGCCGCACAACGTCACGTCCGAGATGGGGCTGGCGCTGCTCGACGTCGCCGACGTGATCCGGGCGCATCCGGAAGCGGTCGCGCACCTGGAGGGCGGCGGCAGCCTGGCGGACCTGCCCGGGCGGGAGGCGCGGGCGGCCGTCGAGGGCTGGCTGGAGAGGTACGGCATGCGGTGCGCCGGCGAGATCGACATCACCCGGCCGCGCTGGCGCGAACAACCGGACACGCTGGTGCCGCTCATCCTCGGCAACGTCGCGAACTTCGCGCCGGGCGAGGCCGCGCGGCGCTTCGAGCAGGGGCGGCGGGAGGCCGCGGCGTGGGAACGTGATCTGCTGGAACGCCTGCGGGCCCTGCCGGACGGGGAGGCGAAGGCCGCCGAGACCAAACGGAAGATCGACCTCGTGCGGACGTTCATCGGCTACCGGGAGTATCCGAAGTACGCGATGATCAGCCGCTACTTCGTCTACAAGCGGGCGCTGACGGCCGAGGCGGAGCGCCTGGCACTGCCCGATCCGGAGGACGTCCACTTCCTCACGTTCGACGAGTTCGAGGAGGCCGTACGCGGCGGACGCGTCGACGGGCGGCTCATCGCGGCCCGCAAACAGGCGTACGCGTCGTACCTGACCCTCACCCCGCCGCGCGTGCTCACCTCCGACGGCGAGGCGCTGACCGGCGCGTACCGCCGCGACGACCTGCCACCGGGCGCCCTGGCGGGCCTGCCGGTCTCGGGCGGCACCGTCGAGGGC
>CAKUMG010000499.1 GCA_934667465.1 uncultured Actinoplanes sp.
GGTATGGATCCGGCGTATCGTCGGCGGCGTGGAGACGCGGGAGCTGCGGTATTTCGTCGCCGTCGCCGAGGAGCTGCACTTCGGCCGGGCGGCCGAGCGGCTCGGGATGGCGCAGCCGCCGCTGTCCCGGGCGATCGGGCTGCTCGAGCGGCGGCTCGGGGCGGCGCTGCTGACCCGGACCAGCCGGTCGGTCGCGCTGACCGGCGCCGGTGACGTGCTGCTGCGCGAGGCGCGGGCGGCCCTGGAAGCGGTCGAGGCCGCCGAGCGCCGCACCCGGCGGGCGGCCCGGGCCGCCGAGGGGCGGCCCGGGGTGGTGTTCGTGACCAAGGCGGGCGCGTCCGGCGAGCTGCTGGCGAAGCTGCTCGACGCGTACGCCGCCGAGCCCGGCGCGGTCCCCGTGGACGTGGTCCTGTGCGGCCCGGCCCAGCAGGAGCCCATGCTCCGCGACGGGCGCGCCGACGTCGGGCTGCTGCACCGGCCGTTCGACTCGACGGCCGGGTTCGACGTCGAGGAGCTGCACACCGAGGGGCAGATCGCGCTGCTCCCGGCCGGGCACCCCCTGAGCACGCGCGAGCACCTGACCGAGGCCGAGGTCGCCGCGATCACCGGCCTGCCGCAGCCGCGCTGGCCCCGTCCCGACGGCACCTACCCCGACGGCCCGGGCCCCGAGGTCCGCGACTCCACCCAGCTGCTCGGGTTGATCGCGCTCGGCCGCACGACGGCGATCCTCCCCGAGTCCGTACGCGGCCAGCTGCACGACGGCATCGCCGCCGTCCCGGTCTCCGACGCCCCGCGCGTCACCACCGTGATCGCCTGGCCGCCGCACAGCCGCTCCCGCGCGGTAGCCGCCCTCGTCCGTGCCGCCACGCGCCTCTGACCGGCCCCAGCACGCCGCCGCGCCGAAGTACCGCCGCGCCGAAGTACCGCCGCGCCGTTCCGCCGTTCCGCCGCGCCGTTCCGCCGTTCCGCCGTTCCGCCGTTCCGCCGCGCCGCCGTTCCGCCGCGCCGCCGTTCCGAAGCGCCGAAGCACCGCCGTTCCAAAACGCCGCCGCGCCGCCGTGCCGAAGCGCAGGAGCCCGGATCACGGCAGGATGCGGCGCCAGAGCGCGACGAGGTGCGGATCCACGGCCCGCTCGAAGCTGCCCCCCGGCCGCACCGCGCCCCCCACATGGAACGCGCGCACCCCGGCGTCGAGCAGGGGCGCCACGTGATGCTGCCGCAGACCACCCCCGACCAGCACCGGGGGAGTGTTGCCGGCCTCGCCGAGCAGGGCACCCAGCCCCGCCTCGACCCCGCGCGCGCTGCCCGCGGTCAGCACCCCGTCGAGCCCCGGCAGCCCCTTGATCGCCTGCCACGCCGCCTGCCGGTCCGTGGCGTGGTCGAGCGCCCGGTGGAACGTCCACGGGCACCCGTCGATCGCCTCGAGCACGGTCTCCACGGCCGGCACGTCCACGTCGCCGGCGGGGTCGAGGAAGCCCAGCACGAACTGGTCCGCGCCCGCCGCGCGCAGGTCCCGGGCCGCGCGGGCGACAGCCGGGGCGTCCCGCAGCGCGTACCCGTCATCGCCGCGCAGCATCACGCGCACCGGGAGGCCGACCGCCGTACGGACAGCAGTGAACGTCGCTGTCGACGGGGTGAGTCCCTGGGCGGCCATGTCGGCGACCAGCTCGATCCGGTCCGCCCCGCCGTCGCGAGCGGCGACGGCATCGGCGGCGGTCAGGGCGATGATTTCCAAGATCGATTCGGCCACGACGGCATCGTCCCACACCGAGCTGAACGCGGTGGCGACAATAATGACCATCTATGTTGGATCGTGTAGTTCCATCGACAAAGTTCGCTCGTAATCTTGACGTTACCTGAGCAACGTTGTTGAAATGTGTGAGATCCCGCGCCCCACCACCGAGCGCTCCCCGGCGGTTTCGTCCATCGTGGAGCGCAGTTCGCGAAGGGACCCCCTCACGCATGACCCGCTCCAAGCTCCTGGCCGCCGCCGCGGCCGCCACCCTGATCGCCGCCGGCCTGGCCGCCCCGGCCCAGGCCGCACCCACCTGGCACAAGGGCATCCCGCCCATCGCCACCCCCTGGACCGACGCCGTGGGCCCGAACAACGCCCTGCCCGAATACCCGCGCCCGCAACTGGTCCGCAGCAAGTGGCAGAACCTCAACGGCGTCTGGGAATTCGCCAAGGCCGAGGCCGGCCAGGCCGCGCCGGTCGGACAGAGCCTCGGCGAGCGCGTCCTCGTCCCGTACCCGATCGAATCCGCCCTCTCCGGCATCCAGCGGCACGAGGACCGGATGTGGTACCGCCGCACGTTCACCGTGCCGGCGAGCTGGAAGATCGGCAGCGGTCAGCGGCTCACGCTGCACTTCGGCGCCGTCGACTACGACGCCAAGGTGTGGGTCAACGGCACGCAGGTCGCCACGCACCGGGGCGGTTACGACGGCTTCGACATCGATGTCACCGACGCGCTCGAGGGCACCGGCCCGCAGGAGCTGATCGTCTGGGCGGAGGACCTCACCGACGCCACCGGCCAGCCCATCGGCAAGCAGCGCCGGCAGAGCGACCGCGGCATCTTCTACCAGGGCAGCTCGGGCATCTGGCGCACGGTCTGGATGGAGCCCGTCGCCGCCGCGAGCATCACGAACCTGGTGCAGACGCCGTCGCTCGCACAACAAAATCTTCAGCTGACCGCGGAGACGACCCAGCAGACCGGCCTGACCGTACGCGCCACGGCGAGCACCAAGGGCCGCACCGTGGGCCGGGTCACCGGTGCCGCGGGCGCCGCGCTGAGCGTACCGGTGCCGAAGGCGCATCTCTGGACCCCCGACGACCCGTTCCTCTACGACCTCAAGGTGGAGCTGCTCCAGGGCTCGAAGGTCGTCGACACCGTCACGTCGTACTTCGGCATGCGGGAGATCGGCATGAAGAAGGGCGCCGACGGCAAGCTCCGGATCGCGCTCAGCGGCAAGATCCTGTTCAACCAGTCCACGCTCGACCAGGGTTTCTGGCCGGACGGGCTGAACACCGCCCCGACCGACGCGGGCCTGAGGTTCGACCTCGAGCAGCACAAGGTCATGGGTTTCAACACGGTCCGCAAGCACATCAAGGTCGAGCCCGACCGCTGGTACTACTGGGCCGACAAGCTGGGCCTGCTCGTGTGGCAGGACATGCCCGCCGCGAACACCGGCCCGATCCCCGTCGAGTGGCGTGACCAGTACGAGGCCGAGCTGCGCGAGATGATCCGCGAGCACCGCAGCTGGACGTCGATCATCGCGTGGGTGCCGTTCAACGAGGGCTGGGGCGAGTGGGACCGCGCGGCCACCGGCCGCATCGCCGACGAGGTGAAGGCGCAGGACCCGAGCCGCCTGGTCAACGCGCACAGCGGCGTCAACTGCTGCAACTCCAAGGGCGACTCCGGCCGGGGCGACATCCTCGACCACCACGAGTACAACAACGGCGGCCCGGCCACCCCGCAGCCCGACGCCACCCGCGCCGCGATCGACGGCGAGCACGGCGGCTACGGCCTCAAGGTCAGTAACCACATGTGGTTCGGTGACGGCCAGGCGTACGAGATGACGCCCGACAAGGCGACCCTGACCGCGAAGTTCGTCGAGAACCAGCGCAAGGTCATCACGGCGGCGCAGCGCTGCGGCATCAGCGGCGCGATCTACACCCAGATCACCGACGTGGAGGCGGAGCTCAACGGCTTCTTCACCTACGACCGGCAGGTCGCCAAGATGGATCTCGCCCAGGTCCGGAAGATCAACCGGGAGACCATCGCGAAGGCCGACGGCAGTGCGGCGAACCTGCCCCAGCCCGGGCCGGGCACTCCGGGGCTCGGCGGCGTGGCGGCCTACCAGTTCGACGGCAACGCCGAGGACACGGCCGGCGACCACGACGCCACCCTGGTCGGCAGCCCCGGCTACGGCGAGGGCCGCATCGGGCAGGCGCTGACGCTGGACGGCACGGCGCAGTACGCCGACCTGGGCGCGCCGGTCCTCAACACCGCCTCGGACTACACGGCGTCGGCGTGGGTCAAGCTCGACAAGGCCGACGGCGCGTTCCAGACCGTGGTCAGCCAGGACGGCGCGTCGGTCAGCGACTTCTTCCTGCAGTACTCGGGCGCGAACCAGCGCTTCGCGATGAGCTTCGCCGGGGTGCGCGCGCTGAGCCCGGAGAAGCCGGAGGTGGGCCGCTGGTACCACCTCGCCGGGGTGCGGGACACGGTCAACGGCGAGCTGCGGCTGTACGTGGACGGGCAGCTCGCCGGCTCGGTCAGCGCCTGCTCGCCGTGGACCACGCCGAGCGGGAACACGGTCATCGGGCGCGGCAAGTACAACGGCAACCCGGTCGACTACCTGGACGGCGCGGTCGACGAGGTGCGCCTCTTCGACCGGGCGCTGTCCGCCGCCGAGATCGCGCAGCTCGTCGGCCCGGGGCGATGAACGGCTCGGGGCGATGACAGGCTCGGGGCGATGAACGGCTCGGGGCGATGAACGGCCCGGGGCGATGAACGGCCCGGGGCGATGAATCAGGGGCACCACGGATAGACAGCAGTGCACAGGAGCCGCGCCCGTCTCACACCGGGCGCGGCTTCGCGTTCGCGGGGCGCGCCGCCGCGCGTACCGGAGCAGGCTTGTTGTTTCTCCTGGTCACCGCGGGGGTACGGAACGTTAGTTCAGGTCTCGGCATCGTTGTAAAGATCTATGCCCGCTGTGTTGCGGCACGGTTTCGGCGGGTCGATGATGAGGCTCGCAGAAATCGATCTTGACTATGAGGATTATTCAGGACGGTGAAGACCAAGACTGCGAGCTGCGGCTGTGCGCAACTCAAGGCAGGTCCTGAACAACCCTCACTCGCCCCGGGAGGCGCCTACATGTTGTCCGCGTTGGATCGCAGCCGCTCGGTGGCTCCGCCCGGATTCAGCCGCTGGCTGATCCCGCCTGCCGCCCTCGCCGTACACCTCTGCATCGGCCAGGTGTACGCGACGAGCGTGTACAAGAACTCGTTCGTCGCCCACTTCGACAGCTCGGCGACGGCGGTCGGCGTCATCTTCAGCATCGCCATCGTCATGCTGGGCCTGTCGGCGGCCGTCGGCGGCACCTGGGTCGAGAAGAACGGTCCCCGCAAGGCCATGTTCGTCTCGGCCTGCTTCTGGGCCGCGGGCTTCCTCATCGGCGCGCTCGGCATCAGCACCAAGCAGCTGTGGCTGGTCTACCTCGGCTACGGCGTCATCGGCGGCATCGGCCTGGGCATCGGCTACATCTCCCCGGTCTCCACGCTGATCAAGTGGTTCCCGGACCG
>CAKUMG010000500.1 GCA_934667465.1 uncultured Actinoplanes sp.
CTGCTGCAGGGCGGCACGCAGCGCGCGGTGCAACCCGTCCTCGAGATAGAGGCCGCCGCGCCACTCCACCACGTGCGGGAAGAGGTCACCGTAGAACGTCGAGTCCTCGGCGAGCAGCTTGTCCAGCGCGAGCTCGCGCTTGGTGGTGATCAGCTCGGCCAGCCGGATGGGACGCGGCGGGATCTCCGCCCAGGACTTCAACGTGGTGTGATGCTCGGGGTAGGGCGCTCCGTCCCGCACCGCTCTGAAGATCACAACGGCACGCTCCCCTCCGGTCTCGCGTATCCCCTACCCGATGGACGAGTGGATACGCCTGTAAGCCTAACGAGCCGCAAGCGTATCGACCTCCCCTGCGGGCGGCCTCAGGTGGCGTGCTCCTCGGGGGCCACGCCGGCGGCCGCCCACCGGCCATGATGCACCACCTCGTCCACCGGCCGGTGACCGCGCCGCAGCGACGGCGACCGTTTGTCGTCGGCCGGGTAACCCACGGAGACGGTGCCGACCGGCGTGAAGTGCTCCGGGACCCCGAAGGTCGTACGGAACGCAACGATCTTGTCGGCCGGGACCCCGAAGAAGAGCGAACCCAGCCCCTCGTTGACCGCCGTCAGGTGGATCAGCAGCGCGGCGAAGCCCGTGTCGACGTCCCAGTAGGGCACCGGCCAGCGGTTCTCGTCCCGGTCCGCCCAGCCCTTGTCGGGCTGGGCGTAACGGTCGAGATAGGCCGACTTGTTCGACAGCGCCACGATCAGCAGCGGCGCGGTGCGCATCCGGGTCATCCACGAGTCGGCCTCGGGCCCGAAGGACGTCACCGACCAGTAGAGCTCGCGGTCCTCCGGGCGCTCGAGCACCAGGAAGCCCCAGCCCTGCGAGAAGCCGGCCGACGGCGCCCGCAGCGCGTGCCGGACCAGCTTCTCCACGATCTCCGCGGGCACCGGGCGGTCCGGGTCGTAGGTCCGGACCATCTTGCGCCTGCGGACGACGTCGTCGAACTCCACGCTCAGGCCCCGGAGGGGCGCACACCCCAGGAGGCGCGCCAGGTCTCGCCCGGCTCGAGGACGACGAGGTCACGACCCGAGCGGTACGCGTCCGGCGGGCACGTCATCGGCTCGATCGCCACGGACCGGCGGAACCGCTCGCCGTGCAGCGTGTCCCCGGTGAACACCTGCCACCACTTGAAGTTCTCGTCGCCCCAGACGGTGACCGCCGGGCCGCCGTCGGGCGCCGCGATCGTCACCGAGGAGCCGCCTGTCTCGTCGGCGATCAGGTCGCCCCACGTGGTGTCGAGCACCGCGCCGCCGATCTTGCGCGGCTCGATGTAGTCGAACTCCGTGCCCGCGACCTTGACCGCGCCGATCGGCAGCAGCCGGGTGTCGGCCAGGATCTTGCTGCGGCCGGGCACCCGGAGCAGCGTCTCGTCGACCGCGACGCCGGGAAGCTGCAGGTAGGGGTGCACCGAGAAGCCCCAGGGCGCCCGCTCCTCGCTGGTGTTGACGACCTCCTGGTCGGAGCGCAGCCCATCGGCCGAGACGCTCCACCGGGTCCGCAGCGTCAGCGACCACGGGTAGCCCGTCTGGGGCGGCAGGTCGTACTCGAGGGTGACGCTGTCGGCGCTCTGCTCCGCGACGTGCCAGCGGACCCAGTTGACCAGGCCGTGGATGGCGTTGTGCCGGGCCGGCTCGGTCAGCGGCAGCTGCTGGGCCGTACCCTCGAAGGTGTAATGCCCGTCACGGATCCGGTTGGGCCACGGCGCCAGGATCGTGCCCGCCGAGGCGGGCGTCATCTGGTCCGGACCGAAGCCGTCCAGCACCTCGCGGTCCCCCACCGAATAACCGCGGAGGACGCCGCCGACCTCCACGACGGTGGCCTTGTGGCCCTCCGCCTCGATGGTCCACTGGGTTCCCGACTTGGCGGCGACGACGTTGGTCATGGGCAGAAGATTAGCCCTTCACCTCGTCGCCGGATGGCGGACGGTATCGAAGGAGGGCCGGGAAGGCGACGGCGAGCACGACGGCCAGTCCCGCGGCCGCGAACCCGCCGCCCGCCCAGGAGGCCGCCGGGCCGGCGAACTCGGCCGTGGCACCCGCGCGCAGGTCGCCCAGCCGCGGCCCGCCGGCCACGACGACGGTGTGCACCCCCTGCAGCCGGCCGCGCAGCCGGTCCGGCGCGTAGACCTGCAGGATCGACTGCCGGTAGACGGCGCTGACCAGGTCGGCCGCGCCGCCGACGGCGAGCAGCAGCACCATCAGCCACAGCGAGTGCGCCAGCCCGGCGAAGCCGATCGCGACACCCCAGCCGACCACCGCGATCACCAGCGCCACGCCCTGCCGCTTCACCCGGCCGATCCAGCCGGAGGTGAGCCCGCCGACCACCGAACCGAGCGCGATTGCGGCGAAGAGCCAGCCGACAGCGGAACCGCCGCCGAACCGCTCCGCGGCGATCTCCGGGAACAGCGCGCGCGGCATGGCGAACACCATCGCGATGATGTCGATACCGAAGGAGAGCAGCAGCACCGGCTGGGTGACCAGGAAGCGCAGCCCCACGGCGATGCCCCGGAGCCCGGCCGTCGGCTTCTCCCCGGAGCCGTCCTGCTCGATCGGGGGGATGGCGGGCAGCCGCCACGCGGCCCAGAGCGCGATCGTGAAGAGCACGGCGTCCACCGCGTACGCGATCGTGACGCCCGTGTCCGTCGACCAGATGCCGAGGATGAGCCCGGCGACCAGCGGCCCTAGCACCCCGCCGGCAGTGGTCGTCGTGTAGGAGAGCGTGTTGGCCGACGGGACGAGCTCCTTGGGCACGATCCGCGGGATGATCGCCTGCCGGGTCGGCGAGCTGACCGCGAAACCGGCCGACTGCACCGCGGTGAACACGAGCAGCAGCACGGGGCTGTGCAGCTGGAGCACCGCCTGCAGCAACAGGCCGGCCGTGGAGATCCAGGTCAGCACGGAGCTGGCCAGCAGCAGCTTGCGCCGGTCGACGACGTCCGCGGCCGCGCCACCCCACAGGCCGAAGATCAACAGCGGAACCAGCCCGGCGACGCCGATCAGGCCCACCCACGCGGACGAGTCCGTGATGGCGAACATCTCGACCGGTACGGCCACCGCGGTGAACTGGAAGCCGAAGAACGCGACCCCGTTGCCGATCCACATTCGCCGGTACGCGGCTCCGCGCAGCGGCCGGATGTCGATGACCCAGCTCCGGCCCCGGGACCGCACCGCCTCCTCGGAGACCTCCGTCGCGGCCTCCACGGGCTCCTGGCTCACGGTGCGAGCCTCTCGACCACCCAGGCGTCGCCGGCCCGGCGGTAGCGCAGCCGGTCGTGCATCCGGCTCGTCCGGCCCTGCCAGAACTCCACCGTCTCGGGCACCACCCGCAGCCCGCCCCAGTGCGGCGGCGCGGGGATCTCGTCGTCGCCGAAGCGCGCGGTGACCTCGTCGAGCGCCTCGTCGAGCGTGGCCCGGTCCGGCACCACCTCGCTCTGCGGGCTGGCCCAGGCGCCGAGCCGGGACCCGCGCGGCCGTGAGGCGAAGTAGGCCTCCGTCTCGGCCCGGTCCACCCGCTCGGCCGTGCCCCCGACGAGCACCTGCCGCTGGATCGGGTGCCACGGGAACACGATGCTCGCCTGCGGGTTCTCCGCCAGCTCGGTGCCCTTGCGCGAGCCGTAGTTGGTGAAGAACACGAAGCCGCGCTCGTCGTAGCCCTTGAGCAGCACGGTACGGGCGCTCGGGCGCGCGGCGGCGTCGCTGGTCGCCACGATCATCGCGTTGGGCTCGGTGAGCCCGGACTCCAGCGCGTCGGCGAACCAGCGGCCGAACTGCTCCGGCCAGGTCGCCGCGAGGTCCGCCTCGAGCAGCGGGCCGTGCTCGGTGTAGTCGCGCCGCATGCGGTCCGGCGCCGGTGGGTGGGAAGTCACGAAGGTTCCTTTTTCTGCGGTGGGCTCTACGAACCTAGATCTGCTGTGCGGCGGCGTCTCCTCGGCGAGGATAGGTGTCGCGGACGGCACAGTTCGCAGGGTCGACCCGACCGGCCGCGCACCGGCAAGATGAATCACCCACCCGCTCTTCCACCAGCCCGAACTCCCCTGGAGGCGACGTGTCCGATTTCAAGCCGGGCCTGGAGGGCGTGATCGCCTTCGAGACCCGCATCGCCGAGCCCGACAAGGAGGGTGGCGCGCTGCGCTACCGCGGCGTCGACATCGAGGACCTCATCGGACAGGTGTCGTTCGGCAACGTGTGGGCGCTGCTGGTCGACGGCCGTTTCGGGCCCGGGCTGCCGCCGGCCGAGCCGTTCCCGGTGCCGGTGCACTCCGGCGACATCCGGGTGGACGTGCAGTCCGCGGTCGCGATGCTGGCGCCCTACTGGGGGTTGTCCCAGCTGCTCGACATCGACGAGGAGCAGGCCCGCAGCGACCTCGCCCGGGTGTCGGTGACCGCGCTGTCCTTCGTCGCCCAGGCCGCGCGCGGGCTGGGCCTGCCGGCCGTGCCGCAGAAGGACATCGACAAGGCGCAGACCGTCGTCGAGCGGTTCATGAAGCGCTGGCGCGGCGAGCCCGACCCGCGGCACGTCAAGGCCGTCGACGCCTACTTCATCTCGGCCGCCGAGCACGGCCTCAACGCGTCCACGTTCACCTCGCGGATCGTCGCCTCCACCGGCGCCGACGCCGCGGCCTGCATCTCCTCCGGCATCGGCGCCCTCTCCGGGCCGTTGCACGGCGGCGCGCCCTCCCGCGTGCTGCACATGATCGAGGCCGTGGAGCGCAGCGGCGACGCCGAGGGCTACGTCCGGGGCGTGCTCGACCGCGGCGAGCGCCTCATGGGCTTCGGCCACCGCGTCTACCGTGCCGAGGACCCGCGCGCCCGGGTGCTCCGGCGCACGGCCAAGGAGCTGGGCGCCCCGCGCTTCGAGGTGGCCGAGGCGCTCGAGCGGGCCGCGCTCGCCGAGCTCCAGGCCCGCAAGCCCGACCGGGTGCTCGCCACCAACGTGGAGTTCTGGTCGGCGGTCGTGCTCGACTTCGCCGAGGTCCCGGCGCACATGTTCACCTCGATGTTCACCTGCGCGCGGGTGGCCGGCTGGAGCGCGCACATCCTGGAGCAGAAGCGGCTGGGCCGCATCGTGCGCCCGAGCGCCCGCTATGTGGGACCCGAGCCGCGCAAGCCGCAGGAGGTGGAGGGCTGGGAGGCCGTCCCGCATAATCTGTGACGGCCGCAGCACACCTTCCGAGAGGGACCTCCCCGTGACCGACCCGATCCGCATCCCCGACGACCTCAAGCCCGTCGACGGTCGGTTCGGTTCCGGCCCGAGCAAGG
>CAKUMG010000501.1 GCA_934667465.1 uncultured Actinoplanes sp.
TCGGCGTCGCGGGCGGCACCACGCTGGTCGTCCTCGCCTACCCGCTGAGCGTGCAGTTCTTCGGGCCGCAGAGCTACCACGGCCTGCCCGAGTTCGTCCGTTACTTCGGCGCGGACCTGGCGTCCTTCACCGCGTATGCCCAGCGGTCCATCGCCGGCAACAGCGTCACCGCGGGCCGCCTCGCGCAGAACCCCGCCGAGGAGAACGCGTTCTTCGGCTGGGGCCTGGTGATCCTCTTCCTCGGCCTCGTCGTGTGGATGCGCCACCGGGCCTCGGTCCTGACGCTCGCCGGCATCGCGCTCTTCTTCGGCGCCATGTCGCTCGGGCCGACGATCCGGGTCAACGGCACGGACACCGGCATCGCCGGACCCTGGGACCTGCTGCACAGCGTCCCGATCCTGAACTCCGCGGTGCCGACCCGCTGGGCCATGGCGGTCGCCCCGGTCGTCGCGATCCTGCTGGCGCTCGGCTGCCAGAAGGCGGCCGACCTGATGCGCGAGCAGCCGGCCGCGCGCGGCCCCGTCCGGGTCGCCATGATCACCGCCGTGGCCATGGCGCTGGTGCCGCTGGTGCCGACCCCGCTGCGGACCATGCCGATGGAGCCGGTGCCGGAGTTCATCACCGCGGGCACCTGGAAGCAGTACGTCGACGACGCCCACACCATGGTCACCCTGCCGCTGCCGGACAGCACCTACCCGGACCCGATGCGGTGGAGCGCCATGACCGGGCAGGATCTCCGCATCGCGAGCACCTATGCGCTGCTGCCCGGGCAGAACGCGCTGAACCCCGAGGACCGTTCCGCCGTGTTCTCGCCGCCGTGGCGGCCGACCAGCGGGCTGATGACCTCGATCAAGCAGGGCAACCCGACGCCGGAGATCACCGACACCCGGCGCGAGATGACCCTCGCCGACCTGCGCTACTGGAAGGCGGGCGTCGTGGTGCTGACCCCGCAGGTGCGCGACATCGAGATGCTGCGGGCGATGTCGGAGCTGCTCGGCTTTCAGCCCACCTGGACAGGCGGCGCCTGGGTCTGGGACGTCCGCCCCCTCGTCGACAACCCCTCCGCCACCGTCAGCGGCTGACCCGGCCGGGCCCACGCCGACACCCCGGACGGCGCCAGCGAGCCGGGGACCGCGCGAGCGGCAGGTCGGGGTCGGAGTCGTGAGCGGCGGCCCGGGTCGGGGTCGCGCGAGCGGCAGGTCGGGGTCGGAGTCGTGAGCGGCGGCCCGGGTCGGGGTCGCGCGAGCGGCGGGGCGAGGCCGGCGGCTCGGATCGCGGGCGGGCGCGCGCGGGTTTGATCTTCCGAGGTCTTGGATCACGCAGGTCGCCGTGCGGCCCGGGCCGTTCTGGCGCCGCCAGGCGCCTGGCCCGGGGTGCGCGGTCCTCGGCGTGAGCAGCGGTCCGCACCCACCACCCCGCTACGACATCGCCTTGCAGCCCTTGATCTTGGCCGGTGAATCAGCTCTGCTTGATGCAGCAGCCCATGCACACCTTGGGCTTGGGCAGCGTGAACGCCAGGCAGCAGGTCTTGCGCTGCACATCCAGCTCGCCGGTGCGGCCCGGAACCAGCTCGATCAGATCGCCCACCCCGAGCGCGCCCAGCAGCGTCTCGATCTTCTCGGTCGAGCCGCCGGGCGTCACATCGGCCGACCGCAGCACGGCGTAAGCCACCCCGGAAGCCAGCGACCCGAGCAGCGTCCGGCTCCCCAGCCGGACCCGCCGGTGGATCGCGTCGAGCATCGGCGTCAGATGCTCGTCGAGCAGCGACCGGCGCAGCTCCTCGAGCAGCGCGGCCTCGTCGGCGACCACCCGCACCTGCGGCAGCCCGCTGAGCGCGATCGGGTCGGACGGCAGCACGGCCACGGTCACCTCGGGGTGCATCCCCAGCGTGACCAGCGGGCGCGGGTCCTCGAAGTGCATCAGCGCGCTCGTGCCGGTCAGCAGTGGCACGCGGCGGGCGGAGGCCCACCCGAGCACGACCGGAAGAGCCAGCCAATAGGTGTACGCCTTCCACGCGAGCGCGGCGGCCGCATGCGGCTGTGCCTGCCAGCGGCGGCGGGAAGAATCGAGCAGTCCGTCGAGGGCGTCGCCCGCGAGGGCCACCGTCGGGATCCACCGGGACGTGTCGTGCGCCACAAGATCGGGTGCGAGGCCGGGTAGCTCGGTCGAGGTACCGAACATGGCCCGCAGCGTCGCGGTGATGGGCGCGAGCGGCTCGTCAGCGTACGCTGTGTGATCGGAAGCTATACGGTCGAGGGCGGTCGTCATCGGTGACCGCCGACCGGGCGGGCGCAGACTCGCTGCATATTCACCGAATTCACTCCATCCGCTGCCGGGCCGGGATCCACGTCGATGCCGGTAACCCACCGTACCCTTCTAAGGCTAGCCTAACCATGCCTCGAACGGCCGGAAATCTGGGCCCCAGACAGGTGCTTCTCGGACGAATACCCCACGCGAGGATCACCTAACGCACGGTTGCGACGTTGAGGGCTTCGTCAAGGCATCTGTCGGCAACGCGCTAGTACCCCCATGCGGACACCGGAAGGCAGGAGACTGAGATTCCTGTCGCAAAGGGGACATCCGTGATGACCACCTCGCCTGTCGAGAGGGCCGCCGACCAGTTCGTGACGGCGCTTGCGCAATGGCGGGTCGAACGCGGGATGACAAAGAAGCAACTCGCCGCCCGGATGGGCTTCGACCCTTCCTACGTCAGCCATGTCGAGGGAAGACGACACAAACCGACCGAGGACTTCGCGCGGCGCGCGGAGGCCGTCCTGGCCGCCGGTGGCCTGATCTGGCAGCGGTTCCAGGAGTACGACGAGCTACGGCACGCCCGCGGCCCGGCCGTGCACCGCGATCCTCCGGTCCCCGTGCAGTGGATGCCGCCGGGCACCGGGCTCATCGTCGAGCAGGAGATCGCCGAGCTCACCTACACGGGCGGCGCCTACCGGTGCCGGATCCGGCGCGCGCTCTACAACGCCGGGGTCGAACCGGTCACCCGCTATCTCGTGAAGATCGCGGTCGACCGCTACCCGCACGACCCGGCCGGCTCCAACCGTCACCACCGGCAGCACCCGCTCAGCTTCGAGGAGATGGACCTGCACGCGGTCGCCGGCGAGGGCGAGGCCGGCGAGCCGATGCACTGGCGGCTCAAGCTCGACCGCGACGCCTCCAAGGAGGTGTGGCTGCTCTTCGCCAACGATCACGGCCAGTTCCCGCTCTATCCGGGGCAGCGGACGGTGATCGACTATGCCTACACGGTGGGTGAGGAGAAGTGGGGGCAGTGGTTCCAGCGGGCCGTGCGCCTGCCGACCCGCAACCTCACGGTCCGGCTGGATTTCCCTGTCGAATTCGAGCCGCAGGTGTGGGGGGTCGAGACGTCGCTCGCGGCGGAAGTTCCAGTCCGTACGCCGCTGGAGCGGCACGACGACGCCCGGCGCGCCGTCTTCGAGTGGTCCACCGACGCGCCTCTGCTCAACGCCCGCTACCGGCTCGAATGGCGGTTCCGGGGTGAGCACCCCACGATCAACGGGCACGCAGCCGCGCCGACGAAGAAGATCAACGGCCACGACCAGCCGCGGGCCAGCGCGCGGATGCGTGGCATCGGGATCGTGCAGCGCGGCAGCGACCTGCTGCGCCAGCGGTCCCGGCACTTCCAGCTCCCCCGCGAGGAGGAGGCCGCGCGCGAGGCCGTGGCGGCGCTGCGGCTCACGCTCGAACGGCTCGAGGACGTGCACGACTTCAGCAAGGGCGTCGGGCTGGCCGCGCCGCAGATCGGGCTCACCGTCGCGGCGGCGGTGGTGCGCCCGCCGGAGCGCAACGCCGAGCCGGTGGTGCTGCTCAACGCCCGGGTCGTCGACGAGTCGGTCGAGACGGACGAGCAGTACGAGGGCTGCCTGTCGTTCTTCGACTACCGGGGGCTGGTGCCGCGGCCGCTGCGCATCGAGGTGGAACACGCCCGCTACGACGGGACCCGCGTGATCACCTCGTTCGAGCGGGCGATGGCGCGGCTGGTGAGCCACGAGATCGACCACCTGGAGGGGCGGCTCTACGTCGACCGGATGGCGCCCGACGCGACGCTGGTGCCGGTAGAGGAGTACCGGCTGACCGGGCAGCCGTGGGCGTACTGATCGAGTTCAGTTTCAGAGCTCGGTGAAGCTGTCGTACTTGATCCGGATCGCCGGCACCTGGAGTTCGGCGAGGGTGCGCAGGGTCGCCTTGACCATGGGTCCCGAGCCCGAGACGAAGAAGTCGTGCTCGTTCCAGGGGCCGTAGCGGGCGACGACCTGGGAGATGTCGCCCTGCTCGCCGGGGAAGGCCGGGTCGTCACTGCAGGCCGGCACTACCGACAGCCACGGGTAGCGCGCGGCGAGGCGGGTGAGCTCCGGCAGCGCGTACAGGTCGTCGCGGTGCTTCGCCCCGAAGAAGACGTGCACCCAGCGCGTCCGGTTGTAGCGGGTCAGCTCCTCCAGCAGTGACTTGATCGGGGCTAGTCCGGTGCCGCCCGCCACGAACACCGCGTCCCGGGTCGAGCGCCGGTCCAGCGTCATGGAGCCCATCGGCGCCGCGATCCGCAGCATGTCGCCGACCTCCAGCCGGCGCACGAGCGCGCTCGAGACCCAGCCCGCACCGACCGCGCGGACGTGGAACTCCAGGGAGTGGTCCCGGCGCGGGGCGTTGGCCGGGGAGTAGGTGCGCCACAGCCGGGGCTGGAACCGGGGACACTCGAGGCTGACGTACTGACCCGCCCGGAAGTCGAGCGGTTGCATCGGCATGACGGTGAACACCGCGATGTCGTGCCCGCGGCGTTCGTGCTCGATGACCTCACCGTGCCAGTACGGGGGATCGGTGTCCGCCTCCGCGCCGGCGATCATCTTCTCGGCGATCACCGCGTACGCGTCCGCCCAGGCCTGGTCGTACTCGGCGCTCCACTGCTCCCCGGCGAAGTGCCGCAGCGCCTCGATCAGCGCACCCCCGATGACCTGGTAATGCTCTGGTTCCACGTGAAACTTTCGATGATCCCGGCCGAGCGCCCGCAGGTACTCGTCGAACCGCTCCGGGTCGCCCAGCGTCTGCATGATGGTGACGAGCGCGCCGAGCAGCCGTGCCCGTTGGACGTCCATCTGCACGGGGAAGAGGT
The DNA here is from genome assembly GCA_934667465.1 of uncultured Actinoplanes sp. GTDB lineage: Bacteria > Actinomycetota > Actinomycetes > Mycobacteriales > Micromonosporaceae > Actinoplanes. The sequence continues at coordinate 5,141 of CAKUMG010000501.1, forward strand.
CCCGTACCCCGGGATGGGACAGGAAGATGCGGGCGTAGAAGTAGCCGGCGACCCGATCCTGGTCCTCCTCGACGAGGCTCCAGCTCTCCTTGAGCAACCGCGCGAGGTCTCCCATGCCCCCACCATGGAACCGCCCTGGACAATCGATCGGACGAAAGG
>CAKUMG010000502.1 GCA_934667465.1 uncultured Actinoplanes sp.
GCGCCCGTACGGGCAGGGATTGCTTGAGCACCCACTGGGTCCACGCGTTGACGTGCTTGCGGGTGAAGTGGAGCAGTTGCTTGGCCCAGGCGAACTCGACGGCCCAGATGGCCAGGCCGAGGATGACGATCGCCCAGCCGGGGCCGGGGAACGGGATCAGGATGATGCCGACGATCACGACGATCGTGCCGAGGACGCCGACACCGATCTTCAGAGCCAGGCGGCCGGTCGGGTTGGCGCGGATCCGATCCAGGACGCCCAGGGGCGAATGGGGCCCGTGGTGCGGCCGGGGGGCCTGGGAATCGGTCACCGGGTCAGTTGGGGGCATCTCGTTCACTTTCACGGCAGAGATCTCGGGTTCCCGCTCATTTCATCCCCCAGTGTTCCTCGCCCCCGTCACTACCCGGGAGGAATGGACGTTACCGGAGTAAGTCAACTGCTGGACCACCCGACGCCGGGCGGAACCGGGTACTTGGGCAGAACTGGACAAGATACCGTTTATCGGCTCTCCTCGAGACCTAATCGGAACCGTCTTCCCACTACTGGGTGAGATCAGCGTATGGCGGAGCGTAATGACAGGGATCACCTGAGTATGGGAAACGCGGGGTTCAACCAGCCCCGCAGCGGTGCCGGGGGGAGTTCGTCCATGAGTACCATTCGTCCAACGACCGTCGAGGTCGAAACATCGCTGCGGCTCGTAGCGCCTGATGCCACGGCCCTGCCCGTGCGTGCCAGTCTGCGGTACGACCCAGCCGACCCGTACGCGGTTCACGTGTTGTTCCATGCAGAATCAGCCGGTGGGGAAGCCGTGAGCTGGTCCTTCGCACGGGAACTGCTCGTGACCGGGCTCGATGAGCCGGCGGGCATCGGGGACGTCCGGGTGTGGCCGTGGGCCACGCCGCGGGGCGACTTCGTGGCCCTGGCGCTGTCGTCACCCGACGGCAACGCCCTGTTCGAAGTGCCCCGCAGTGTCCTCGTCCGCTTCCTGCGGCGCACCTATGTCGTGGTGCCGCGCGGCCGGGAGTCCGATCACCTGGACGTGGACGCCGCGGTCAACCGGTTGCTCGCCGGCCGGTAGGAACCAACGCTCGACGGTCACAAAGGGATTTTCGGGGCGACCCGCGTGGATACTGCCGGTCCACGCGGGTCGCCCTTTTCCGTACGAAAGAGAAGTCTTTTTTGTCCGTGGGAATGTCCGAATTTCCGGTCTGTCTGTCGGAACTCCGCTGACCTCGGGATCCGGGCGTGCATCGCTGGTCACGGCCCGATAGGTTCGCCACGATGGTCACCACCGCGCAGCGCCTCGCCAGGCCCGCACCCGCCCCCCAGTGGGCGGGCGTCGGCACCTGCACGCTGTCCGTGACCGAGCTGGCCGCCGGCGCCCCGCAGCCCCTCCGGCTGCCGTACCACCTGCTGGCCCTGACCACGGCCGGTCACGGCACCGTCGAGATCGATTTCGCCGGCCATGCGTGCCGGCCCGGGACCCTGCTCTGGGTCCGTCCCGGCCAGGCCGTGCGGTTCGGCGCCGAGCCCGGCCTGGACGCCGGCATCGTCACCTGGGAGCCGGGGCTGCTCGACGCCGCCGAGGTGTCCGGCATCCCCGTCGACGACCTGCCCGGCCCCACCCGATGGCAGCTGGCCGGCGAGGACGAGGATGCGGTGATCACCGAGGTGGCGCAGCTGAGCGTCGACTGCGCCCGGCACGCCTCGGGGCCGATCGCCGCGGGCCTGCTCCGGCACCAGCTCGCCGTGCTGCTGCTCCGGATCGCCCTGCTCACCTCCGCCGACGGTCACACGGCCGTCTCGGGTCCCGAGGCGCGCACGTTCGCCCAGTTCCGGCGCGATCTCGAGGACGGGCACCCGGCCAGCCGGCGCGTGGAGGACTACGCGGCGCGGATCGGATGCTCCGTGCGTACGCTCACCCGGGCGAGCCTCGCCGTCACCGGCCGCACCGCCAAGCAGGTCGTCGACGATCGCGTGGCCTTGGAGGCGCGGCGCCTGCTCGCCTGCACGGACGAGTCGGTCGCGGAGATCGGCCGCCGGCTCGGCTTCGGCGAGCCGACCAACTTCGGGCGCTTCTTCCACCGCGAGGTCGGTCTGAGCCCCGGCGCGTTCCGTGGTGCCGCCGCCGGCTCGCCCGCCGTCGACGGCACCGGTCCGGCGCTGGGCACCCGCATCCCGGCGCAGCGGCTCGGCGCCGACTGACCCCTCTTTCCGTACGCGGCTCCGCGCGCTCGTGGCAGATCAACCCCGTCATCTCGTACGGGGCTCCGCGCGCTCGCGGTAGATCGCCAGCTCACGACGGCCGCGCCGGGCGCCGTTCCCCGCGTGCGCGACACCCTCGGCACGCGACTGTCACCCGTACGAGTCGATTGTGCGACCGTCGATTCACTCTCCGTGATGCCCGAATACCCATAGTTCCCGGGGTGCGCGAGGGATACGAGCATGGACGGGGCAGAATGGGGTGGTGCAGATCTCCGCGCGTGGCGACTACGCGGTGCGGGCGGCGCTGAGCCTCGCCAACGCCTACCCGGCCCTGATGTCCGCCCAGGCCATCGCCCAGGACCAGGACATGCCCCGGAAGTTCCTCGAGGCAGTCCTCGCCGACCTGCGCCGCGCCGGGGTGGTCCGAGCCCAGCGCGGCGCCGAAGGCGGCTACACGCTGTCACAGCACCCGCGGGACGTGACGATCGGTCAGATCCTGCGCGCGGTCGACGGGCCGCTCGCCGGGGTCCGCGGCCTGCGGCCGGAGGAGACTCGCTATTCGGGCGCGGCCGAGAACCTGCCGAACCTCTGGGTCGCCGTACGCTCCGCCGTGCGCGAAGTCGTCGACGAGGTGAGCCTGGCGGAGCTGCTCAGCGGGCGGATGCCGGCGCACGTCCGCAAGCTCACGACCCGCCCGGACGCCTGGCAGCCCCGCTGACTGTCCGCCCCTGAGCCGGATCGCGCTGCGCGTCCTGGTCCGCGTGCGCCGCGCCCGGCATGCTGCTCTGGGGCGCCGCGCGGACGTGCTGCCCTCGGACGCTGCGCGGACGTGCTGCCCTCGGACGCTGCGCCGACGTGCTGCCCTCGGACGCTGCGCCGACGTGCTGCCCTTTGGGCGTCGCGCCGGCACGCGATCTCGGTTCGGCGCGCGGCTCCCACTCAGATGGGCGGGCGTTCATTTCCGGACAGGCGAGTCGGCCCGCCGCCGGGATCATCGCCGCGGCGGGCGCGCAGTGATGCGTACGAGTTTCAGAAAATCGGTCATCGGGAACTTCCATCGCACCTGGCGCTTCCACGGAAGGATCCCCCGATGGGCATTCAGTACCGCAGCCGCAAGAAGTTCGGCCCGCTGATCCTGAACTTCACCCAGAACGGTTTCTCGTCCTGGTCCATCAAGATCGGTCGCTGGTCCTGGAACTCGAAGGCCAAGGCGCACCGCGTCGACCTTCCCGGCCCGCTGTCGTGGAAGCAGGACAAGTCCTCCAGCCGTTCGTGACGGCCACCGCCCGCCCGCGTCATCGGGCGGGCAGGCACCAGCGCAGTACTTCTTAGCCGGCCGGGCCCCAGGCCCCGGCCGGCTCGCGCTTTTCCCGGCCCGGTTCGCGCCGGCCCGCCGCCTGTGGACAACGTCGTCGGCACGGCGGCGCGCGGGTCTACGATCCCGGGTGGGGGCGGCCGGAGGCCGGGCGGGCAGCGGCCTGTGGACAACCCGGCCAGCACGCGGGCCCGCCGTTCTACGATCCCGGGTGGGGGCGGCCGGAGGCCGGGCGGCGGGGCGAAGGATCGGGGTCAGCCGGCTGGGGTGATGAGGACGTCGCCGCCGAGGCGGCCGTGGTCGGGGGTCCGGGTGACCGTGCCGGCGTCGATCAGGGTGTGGAGGACTCGGGTGGCGTCGGCCGCGCGGTAGACCGTCTCCGTGGTGGCGAAGGTGCGCAGGTCGGTCACCGTGGCCGGGCCGGAGCGGGCCAGGCGGGCGAGGATTTCGCGGCGCAAAGGGCCCGGGTGCGGGTTGAGGGTGATGTCGATCTGGTGCCGGTCCGGGTCGCCCGGGTCGCGGTAGCGGACGCCCGCGTACTCGTCGACGTCCCAGAGCAGGTCCTTGAACGCGTCGAGGCTGCGGCCCAGCGAGGTCGCGTACATCATGATCTCGCCGGGGTCGTCCGAGACCGCCAGTTCGACCGCGGCGACCAGCGGGAAGCCGGCGTCGCGCAGGGCCGCGCGGAAGTCCGCCGCGGACGAACCGGCGGGCAGCACCACGATCGCCTCGGCGGGCTTGCCCGCGTGCAGGGCCGCCGTCGTGGCCGGGCTGGGCGGTCCGGCCGCGGCCGCGGCATCCAGGAAGATCAGCGACGGTACGCCCGCAGCACCGGCCGCCTTCAGCGCCACGCCCAGCCGCTCCTCGGTGCCGCCCCCGATCGTGTGGACGGTGAGCCCGGCCGCCGGGGGCAGGCCGCCGAGCCGGGCCGCCACCCCGGCCGTGTCCGCGCCGACCGCGACCATCGTCAGCTCCCGGCCCCTGACCAGGTCGGACTGCTCGGTGAACACGCGCAGCGCCGCCTCGGCCAGCCCCGGGTCCGCATCGGCGTATCCGTGCACATAGGTCGCCCGGCGGGCCCGGTGCAGCGCGGCGGGTGCCCAGTTCTCCAGATGGCGGACCAGGATCTCGCGCTTGACAGCGGCGGCGGCGGTAGTCATAACTTGTGTTCTACAGTGTGCCGCTTCCGAGCAGCACACGCCCTGTCATGAAACTCGCGAGGACTTGTACCTAGGGTGTCCGAACAGACACTATGGGGCACGTGCCACCTCCGCTCGCCGAACTGACCGCCCAGGCGCAGACGCTCTCCGCCGAGGGTGATCTCACCGGTGCCCGCGACATGCTGGCCGGTGCGCTCGACCCCGCCGCGGCCGACCCGCACCTCGCCACCCCGGAGCTCGCCTCCGCTGCCGCCCTCCAGGCCCGCATCCTGATCGCGCTCGGCGACCCGCACGCCGCCCAGCTGTGGGCCGGCTACGCGCACGCCGCTGAGGACCGCCTGCACGGGCCCGCCGACGACCGGGCGATCGCCGCGGCGGCCACTCACGCCGCCGTCCTGCACCGCGTCGGCAACCACGGCCGCGCGGCCACCGTCTACCGCGAGCTCGTCGACCGGCTGACCACACGCGACGGTCCCCGCGGGGCCCGGGTGCTGGCCGCCGACCGGGTGGTGCTGCCCGGCCAGGGCGCCTTCGCCGCCTGCGCCCGCGGCCTCGCCGCCCTGCCCGGGGTGGCGGAGGCGCTGCACGAATCCGCCATCCGGCGCGGCCGCCCC
>CAKUMG010000503.1 GCA_934667465.1 uncultured Actinoplanes sp.
AGGCGCGTGCCGACGCCGAGGCGATCCGTCAGGACGTCCTGGCCAAGGCTCGCGAGGAGTCCGACCGCATCATCGCGGCCGGCAGCGCCAACCTCGCCGCGCAGCGCGAGAGCATCGTTCGCGAGCTGCGCGTCGAGATGGGCTCGCTCGCGGTCGACCTGGCCGGGAAGATCGTCGGTGAGTCCCTCGCCGACGAGGCCCGCAACCGGGGCACCGTGGACCGTTTCATCAACGAGCTCGGCGCCGGGACGGGCGGTCGCTGATGGCGACCGTCAACCGCGAGTCGTACGCCGCGGCGGCCGAGAAGCTGACCGCGGACGCACGGGCGCTCTCCGCCGCGCAGCTGGCCACCATCGCCGATGAGATCCTGGCGGTGGCCCGGCTGCTGCGCGGCGAGCCGCGCCTGCGGCGGGCGCTGACCGACCCGTCCCGCTCCGCGGTGGAGCGGGCCGGGCTGTTCCGGTCGCTCGTCTCGGGCAAGGTCAGCGTGATCACCGTCGACACCCTGTCCGAGCTGGTCTCCGGCCGCTTCTCGCGCCCGGCCGACCTGCTCGACGCGACGGAGCGCCTCGCCGTGGACACGGTGCTGGCCGCGGGCGACCGCGACGGCAAGCTGGCCGACGTCGAGGACGAGCTGTTCCGCTTCGGCAAGGTGGTCTCCGGCAACGGGCCGCTGGCCGTCACCCTGAGTGACTCCAGCGCTCCGGTCGAGCGCCGGGCTAAGCTGGTGGAGGACCTGCTCAAGGGCAAGGTCCAGCCGGCGACGGCGCAGCTGATCAAGATCGCCCTCGAGGGTTTCGGCGGCCGGGGCTTCGACGCCTCGCTCACCAGGCTCGTCGAGCTGACCGCCGCGCGGCGTGACCGTGAGGTCGCCTACGTGACGGTCGCCAAGGTGCTCGACGACGCCGAGGAGCAGCGGCTCGCCGCAAAGCTGGCGGTCATCTACGGCCGCCAGGTCTCGCTCAAGGTCGACGTGGATCCGAGCGTCATCGGTGGCGTCAGCGTGCGGGTCGGTTCCGACCTCTACGACGGCACGATTGTGCGGCGGCTGAACGAAGCCCGCCAGGCGCTCGCTTAACAGTTACTTCCCCTCGGCGGCGGCGACGCTACCGAAAGCCCTCGGGCGCGGCGACCGCCCCGAGCCGACTAGAGAAGGCAGAGGATGGCCGAGCTGACCATCTCCTCGGACGAGATCCGGGGGGCGCTAGAGCGCTACGTCTCGTCCTACACGCCCGAGGTCTCCCGTGAGGAGGTCGGCATCGTCTCCGATGCGGGCGACGGGATCGCGCACGTCGAGGGTCTTCCCTCGACCCAGGCCAACGAGCTCCTCGAGTTCGAGGACGGCACCCTGGGCCTCGCCCTGAACCTCGACGTCCGCGAGATCGGCGTCGTGGTCCTGGGCGAGTTCACCGGCATCGAGGAGGGCCAGCGGGTCAAGCGCACCGGCCGCGTCCTCTCCGTGCCGGTGGGCGACGCCTACCTGGGCCGCGTCGTCGACGCCCTGGGCAACCCGATCGACGACCGGGGCGAGATCCCCAGCGAGGGCTTCCGCGAGCTCGAGCTGCAGGCGCCGAACGTCATGGCGCGCCAGCCGGTGAAGCAGCCGCTGCAGACGGGTATCAAGGCGATCGACGCCATGACCCCGATCGGCCGCGGCCAGCGCCAGCTGATCATCGGCGACCGCAAGACCGGCAAGTCCACGGTCGCGCTCGACACGATCATCAACCAGCGTGCCAACTGGGAGTCCGGCGACCCGGAGAAGCAGGTCCGCTGCATCTACGTGGCGATCGGCCAGAAGGCCTCCACCATCGCCAGCATCCGCGGGACGCTGGAGGAGCAGGGCGCGCTCGAGTACACGACGATCGTGGCCTCGCCGGCGTCCGACCCGGCCGGCTTCAAGTACATCGCGCCGTACACCGGCTCGGCCATCGGCCAGCACTGGATGTACGCCGGCAAGCACGTCCTGATCGTCTTCGACGACCTGACCAAGCAGGCCGAGGCGTACCGCGCCGTGTCGCTGCTGCTGCGTCGCCCGCCGGGCCGTGAGGCGTACCCGGGTGACGTCTTCTACCTGCACTCCCGCCTGCTGGAGCGTTGCGCCAAGCTCTCCAACGAGCTGGGTGGCGGCTCGATGACCGGCCTGCCGATCATCGAGACCAAGGCCGGCGACATCTCGGCCTACATCCCGACCAACGTCATCTCGATCACCGACGGCCAGATCTTCCTCGAGGGCGACCTGTTCGCCTCCGGTGTGCGTCCGGCCATCAACGTCGGCACCTCGGTGTCGCGGGTCGGCGGTTCGGCGCAGGTCGGCGGCATGCGTCAGGTCTCCGGCCGGCTGCGCCTCGACCTCGCCCAGTACCGCGAGCTGGAGGCCTTCTCGGCCTTCGCCTCCGACCTGGACAAGGCGTCGCGGGCTCAGCTCGACAAGGGTGTCCGCCTGGTCGAGCTGCTCAAGCAGCCGCAGTTCTCGCCGCTCGGCTCGGGCGAGCAGATCATCGTGATCTGGGCCGGCACCACCGGCCAGCTCGACGACGTCGAGGTCGGCGACGTGCGCCGCTTCGAGGGCGAGTTCATCGACTGGTTCAAGCGCAACCGCAGCGACGCGTTCACGACCATCTCGGCCGGTGGCAAGCTCTCCGACGAGACCGTGGACCTGCTGAAGAAGGCCGTCCAGGAGTTCAAGGGTCAGTTCAAGGCCGGCGCGGCCGGTGGGGACCTCAACGAGGCCCCGGCTCAGCCCCTCGAGGGTGAGCAGCCGCGCGAGACCGTGACCCGCGAGGTCCGTTCCTCGTCCGACGAGCGCTGATCCATGGCCGGTCAGGTTCAGGCCCTCCGGCGGCGCATCCGCACCGTCCGGTCGACCAAGAAGATCGCCAAGGCTCAGGAGCTCGTCGCCACCAGCCGCATCGCCAAGGCGCAGGAGCGGGTCTCCGCCTCCAAGCCGTACGCGGAGGCGATCACGCAGGTGCTGACCGCGCTCGCGTCGAACACCTCGGTGGAGAACCCCCTGCTGCAGCCGCGCGAGCGGGTGCGGCGGGCGGGTGTCCTGCTGATCACCAGCGACCGTGGCCTGGCCGGCGCCTACAACGCCAACGCGATCCGCACCTGCGAGCAGCTCATGGCGCGGCTCCGGGCCGACGGCAAGGACGTGGCGCTGTACATCGTCGGCCGGAAGGGACTCGGTTACTACCGGTTCCGCAACCGGCCGGTCGAGACCAGCTGGACGGGCTTCTCCGAGCGGCCGACGTTCGAGGACGCCCGGAAGATCGGCGAGTCCCTGCTGGAGGCGTTCGTCGCCGGCGCGGACGACACCGACGAGCACTTCGGTCCCGACGGCATCCAGGGCGTGGACGAGCTGCACATCGTCAGCACCCAGTTCAAGTCGCTCATGACCCAGAGCCCGCAGGCGCGCTTCCTGGCGCCGATGCAGGTCGAGGAGAAGGAGCGCGAGCCGGGGCTGCGTCCGGCGTACGAGTTCGAGCCCGAGGCGGAGGAGCTGCTCGACGCTCTGCTGCCGAAGTACCTCAACACTCGGATCTACGCCGCGCTGCTCGACTCGGCGGCAAGCGAGTCGGCGTCGCGGCGCCGGGCGATGAAGAGCGCCTCGGACAACGCGGACGACCTGCTCAAGCGGTACACGCGCGAGATGAACTCCGCGCGGCAGGCTGCGATCACCCAGGAAATCAGTGAAATCGTCGGCGGCGTCGAGGCGCTGTCCGCAGCGGGAAGTGATGTGTGATGACTGCTGTAGCTGAGCCCACCAAGACGGAGACCGGCACCGGCCGCGTCGTCCGGGTCATCGGCCCGGTCGTCGACGCCGAGTTCCCGCGTGACGCGATGCCGGACATCTACAACGCGCTGCACGTCGAGGTGACCCTCTCCGAGGGCACCAAGACGCTGACGCTCGAGGTCGCCCAGCACCTGGGTGACAACGTGATCCGCGGCATCTCGATGCAGCCGACCGACGGCCTCGTCCGGGGTGCCGAGGTCCGCGACACCGGCGCGCCGATCTCGGTGCCCGTCGGTGACGTGACCAAGGGCCACGTGTTCAACGCCCTGGGCGACGTGCTCAACGCCGACGCCTCGACGCTGAACATCACCGAGCGCTGGCCGATCCACCGCAAGGCCCCGGCCTTCGCGGACCTCGAGCCGAAGACGGAGATGCTGGAGACCGGCATCAAGGTCATCGACCTGCTCGCGCCGTACGTGCGCGGTGGCAAGATCGGCCTGTTCGGCGGTGCCGGCGTCGGCAAGACGGTGCTCATCCAGGAGATGATCATCCGTGTCGCCCGGAACTTCGGTGGTACGTCGGTGTTCGCCGGCGTGGGTGAGCGCACCCGCGAGGGCAACGACCTCATCCTCGAGATGGACGAGGGTGGCGTGCTCGACAAGACCGCCCTGGTCTTCGGCCAGATGGACGAGCCGCCGGGCACCCGCCTGCGCGTCGCCCTGACCGCCCTGACCATGGCGGAGTACTTCCGGGACGTCATGAACCAGGAGGTGCTGCTCTTCGTGGACAACATCTTCCGGTTCACCCAGGCCGGCTCCGAGGTGTCGACGCTGCTCGGCCGCATGCCCTCCGCCGTGGGTTACCAGCCCACGCTGGCGGACGAGATGGGTCAGCTCCAGGAGCGGATCACCTCGGTCCGGGGCAAGGCCATCACCTCGCTCCAGGCGATCTACGTGCCCGCCGACGACTACACCGACCCGGCGCCGGCCACCACGTTCGCCCACCTGGACGCGACGACCAACCTCGAGCGGTCGATCTCCGACAAGGGCATCTACCCCGCCGTGGACCCGCTGGCCTCGAGCTCGCGGATCCTGGCGCCCGAGTACGTCGGTGCCGAGCACTACGCGGTCGCCCGCGAGGTGCAGCGGATCCTGCAGAAGTACAAGGACCTGCAGGACATCATCGCCATCCTCGGCATGGACGAGCTCTCCGAGGAGGACAAGGTCACGGTGGGCCGGGCCCGCCGGATCGAGCGCTTCCTCTCGCAGAACACCTACGCCGCCGAGCAGTTCACCGGCGTCGCGGGCTCGACGGTTCCGCTGAAGGAGACCATCGAGTCGTTCAAGAAGATCTCCGAGGGCGAGTACGACCACTTCCCCGAGCAGGCGTTCTTCATGTGCGGCGGTCTCGAGGACCTGGAGCGCAACGCGCACGAGCTGATGAAGTAACCAGTTCCGCGTTCGGAAGGCCCCGCCGATTTCGGCGGGGCCTTCCGTCATTTATAGGTAACCTTCGGTACTGGAGACCAGGTCCCAACCCCGGTGGGTACGGGTC
>CAKUMG010000504.1 GCA_934667465.1 uncultured Actinoplanes sp.
CCCAGAGCGTCCCCCACGGCCGGTTGCGCCCGAGCAGGGCGACCAGCAGGCCGTCGAAGCCGATGTTGCCGGCGACCGCGGGGGTCAGCGCGTGCGCCGTGCCGAGGACCTGGGTCGCCCCGCCGAGGCCGGCGAGCGCGCCCGCGGTGACCATGAGCAGCGTGTAGGTCTTGGCGACGCTGATGCCCGCGGTCCGCGCGGCGTGCGAGTTGGCGCCGACCGCGCGCAGCTCGAAGCCGAAGGCCGAGCGGTTGAGCAGCCACGCCACCCCGGCGGTGGCCAGCACGGCGAGCACGATGCCGAGGTTGACGCGCAGCTCGCCGCCGAGCGACGGCAGCTGGGCCGAGGCGTCCACGGTCTCGCTGATCGCGTCGGAGCGGCCCTCCTGCTGCACGCCCTTCTGCAGGATCAGCCAGCCCAGGAACAGGTTGGCCGTGTAGTTGAGCATGATGCAGACGATGACCTCGTGGGCGCCGGTGCGGGCCTTGAGGATGCCGGGCACGAAGCCCCACAGCGCGCCGCCGATCGCGCCGGCCACCAGCGCGGCGAGCAGGTGGATCACCGGCGGCAGCGGGAGCAGGAAGCCCGCGGTCGCGGCGAGGACCGTACCCATGATCGCCTGGCCCTGGCCGCCGATGTTGAACAGGCCGCCGCGGAACGCGAGCGCCACCGACAGGCCGGTGAAGACCAGCGGGGCGGCGTAGGTCAGGGTCTCGGAGATCGGGAAGAGGACCTGCCGCCAGGTGCCGGTGCCGTCGGCCCAGGCGCTGACCGCCGCCGGGTCGAGGATCGCGCCCTTGAACAGGTCGGCGTACGCGTTGCTGACCAGGGTCCAGCTGCTGTTCAGCGCGTCGCTGGGGCGCGCGGTGATGTAGCTGAACGTGCTGAGCACGGCCGGGTCGGACACGATGATCAGGATCGCGCCGATGACCAGGGCCAGCACGATCGAGAGCAGGGTCACCGTGACCGTGTTCGCTGCCCACAGGTTGTGCAGGAAGTGGTTGAGGAAGCCGTCCTCGGGCTTCCCGTCCTTCCCGGGCGCGGTCTCCGCGGCCGCCTTGCCGGCGTCCTTCTCAGGCGCGCCGACCGGTCCGTCGGTCGTCACTTGGTCCCCTTCTCTGCGTCACCCTCGGCGGTCGCCGGCGATGCGGCCGGTGCGCCGGCGTCCGTGATGCCGGCCATCAGCAGGCCGAGCTTGTCGCGCGGGGTGTCCGGCGGCACGATCGCCAGCACCCGGCCGCGATACATCACCGCGATCCGGTCGGCCAGCCCGACGACCTCGTCCAGCTCGCTGGAGACCACCACCACGGCGGTGCCCACGTCGCGCTCGCGCACGATGCGGCTGTGGATGAACTCGATCGAGCCGACGTCCACGCCGCGGGTGGGCTGCGCCGCGATGAACAGCCGCAGCGGCCGGGACATCTCCCGGGCCACGACGACCTTCTGCTGGTTGCCGCCGGAGAGCGTGCCGACGGCGGTGTCCGTCGAGGAGGCCCGGATGTCGAACTCCTGGACCAGCTCGCGCGCCTTGCCGCCGACCGCCGCCGGGTCCAGCCGCAGGGCATTCCCGTACGGGGGCCGGTCGTACTGGTCCAGCACCAGGTTCTCGGCGACGGTGAACTCCTTGACCACGCCGTCGAGGCTGCGGTCCTCGGGCACGTAGCCGATCCCGGAGCGCAGGATCTGCTTGGTGGTCATCGCGGTCAGGTCCTCGTTGTCGACCTCGATGGTCCCGGCGCGCGGGGTGCGCAGGCCCATCACGGCCTCGACGAGCTCGGTCTGGCCGTTGCCCTGGACGCCCGCGATGCCGAGGATCTCGCCGGCGCGTACCTCCAGATCGACGGCGTCGACCGCGCGCACGCCGCGGTCGTCCTCCACGACCAGGCCGGAGATCTTGAGCACCTCGCGCCCGGCCTGAGCCGGGGCCTTGGCGACCTCGAGCGACACCGCGCGGCCGACCATCAGCGCCGCCAGCTCGTCCTCCGGGGTGTCCGGGGTCGCGGTGCCGACGGTCCGCCCGCGCCGGATCACGGTGATCCGGTCGGCGATGGCCTTGACCTCTTTGAGCTTGTGGGTGATGAAGACGATCGACTTGCCGGCCGCGCAGAGCCCGCGCATGACCGCGAGCAGCTCCTCGGTCTCCTGCGGGGTGAGCACCGCGGTGGGCTCGTCGAGGATGAGCAGGTCGACGTCGCGGGTGAGGGCCTTGACGATCTCGACCCGCTGCTGCGCGCCGACCGGCAGGTTCTCGACCAGCGCGTCCGGGTCGCACGGCAGGCCGTACCTCTCGGAGACCTCGAGGACCTCGCGGCGGGCGCGGCGCCGGTCGAGGAAGCCGAAGCGGGTGCGCTCGGAGCCGAGCGCGATGTTCTCCGCCACGGTGAAGACGGGAACCAGCATGAAGTGCTGGTGGACCATGCCGATGCCGGCGGCGATCGCGTCGCGGGGGCTGCGGAACGTCCGCGCCTCGCCGTCGACGAGGATCTCGCCCTCGTCGGGGGCCAGCAGGCCGTACAGCTGGTTCATCAGGGTCGACTTGCCGGCGCCGTTCTCGCCCAGCAGGGCGTGCACCTCGCCGGGTTCGACGGTGAGGTCGATGTGGTCGTTGGCCACCAGGTCGCCGAAGCGCTTGGTGATGCCACGCAGCTCGAGTCTCAGCGGAATCTCCTGCAGACGAGGGACTGAGGTTTGTTCGGGACCTGCCTTGAGCCGCAGCCGGCCACAGGTCGGCGGCTTGGCCCTCACCATCGACGAACAATCCTCACTGGTGGTGACGCGAGGGACGTTATAACAGCGCGAGCAGAGCCGCCGCGCAGGCCGGGGAGGAAGTGCCCTCCACGACCCGCGCGGCGGCGGGGAACTGCACGACCCTCAGGTCACTTGGGCGCGTTGGCCGACTCGACCTTGATGGTGCCCGCGATGATGTCCGCCTTGAGCTTCTCGACCTCGGACTTGAGCCCGGCGTCGATCTTGCTGTCGAACTGGTTGTACGGCGCGAGGCCGACGCCCTCGTTCTCCAGCGTGCCCAGGTAGCCGGGGGCGGCACCGAGCTGCTTGCCCTGCGCACCGTCCACGACGGCCTGCTTCACGGCGGCGGTGATGTTCTTGACGACCGTGGTCAGGAACACGTCGCAGTACTGCTCGGCGCTCTTGCAGCCGTCCTGGTCGACCCAGACGACGCTGGTCTTGCCGCCGGACGCCTTGGCGACGTCCGCGGTGCCGAGGCCGGTGCCGCCGGCGACCGGCATGATCACGTCGGCGCCCTGGGCGACGAACGTGTTGGTGATCGCCTTGCCCTTGTTCTGGTCACCGAAGTTCTCGGCGAACGTGCCGTTCTGCGCGGCCTTGTCCCAGCCGAGCACCTGGACGTTCTTGCTCTTGGTCTTGTTGTAGTGCGCCACGCCGTCGACGAAGCCGTCCATGAAGACGGTCACCGGCGGGATCTTCAGGCCGCCGTAGGTGGCCACCTTGCCGGACTTGGAGTAGCCCGCGGAGAGGTAGCCGGCGAGGAACGCGGCCTCGTCGGTGGCGAACTGCATCGGGTAGACGTTGGTCGCGCCCTCGATGCTGCTGTCCACGATGCCGAACTGCTGGCTGGTGCTCTCGGCCGCGATCTTCTTGGTGGCGTCGCCCATGAGGCCGCCGACCGAGAGGATGAAGTTGCACTTCTGCGACACGTACTGGCGCAGATTGGGCTCGTAGTCGGCCTCGGCCGTCGACGCCACGTACTTCGGGTCGACGTTGCCCGCCGACTCCTTGGCGGCCTGCAGGCCGGCCCACGCGGAGGCGTTGAACGAGCGGTCGTCGATGCCACCGGTGTCGGTGACCATGCAGGCCTTGAACGCCGCGGCGGCGCTCGCGCCGGAGCCGGCCGGGGTCTCGTCAGGGGCGTCGCCACAGGCCGCGGCGGCGAGCGAGAGCCCACCCGCCGCGAGAATCGCAACGATTCGCTTGGCACGTACTGGGCGCAACACGCCCTCCTTCCACAGCGCACCGACCACGACGCGGTGCATCACAGGACGGGAGCGTAGCCGCAGGCCAGGGCGGCGGCAGGAAATCGGCCCGTACTGTTGGCGCACCGTTACCTGCCCGCAACCGCCGATCCGCCCCGGCGCGGCGGCGGCTCCGGAACGAACGGAAATGCCCGTTTCTCGCGTAACACGCCGTTAATCGTTCGGTGCCTACGCGCCAACCACCGTCGAATCTTCGGCACTGCTTCCCGTACGCCGCGCGGCGCGCCCCGCCGGCGCATGATCACCGCCGACGGGGGTCACCGTCCGGCAAGCACACCGTCCAGCGGGGTCACAGTCCGGTAAGCACACCGTCCGGCGGATCTCCGCCCGGCGGGGTCACCGCCGGGACAGGATCACGGCCCCGCGGGGCCCGCGGCCAGCTTGGCGGCGATCCGGGCGAAGCCGGCGCGCACCTCGGCCTCCGCGGGCGGGCGCCCGGGCGTGGTGTGCCGGGGCCCGTCGTCGAACGTCTCGGCCTCCAGGTCGTCGGCGGAGTCCTGACCGCCGGTCTTGGCGAGTTCCACCTCGGAGCGGATGGCGTCCGCGTCGGCGAGCGGCAGCAGCGGCTCGACGACCGCCATCAGGTCCTCGTCGGCGACGACGGCCTGGGCCAGCGCGAGGGCGTGCGGGCGCTCGTACGGCCCGCAGACCAGCGGCTCCCACTCCTCGTCGTCGTCCAGCGCCCCGATGGTGATGATCCACGGGAGGTTCGCCACCGGGGAGTCCGGCGGCAGGTGCAGCGTCACGAGTGTGCCCACGCGCTCATCATTCCGGTCGATTGTCCCGAATCCAGGTATTTTGTCCCACGGGCGCGGTCTTGTCGTCGGCCGATAGATCCACGACCCGGCCGTGCGGGCTGGTCGCCGCCCAGGACGCCCCGAAGAGCAGCAGCTGGTTGAAGACGTACAGGTACACCAGCACACCGACGGCGCTCGCCACCAGACCGTACGCGGGATTGCGCTGGATCAGCCCCACGAAGGACTTGCCGACGGTGTTCAGCAGGTAGATGCCCAGGCCCACCTGGAGCACGGGCGGGGCCATCCGGCGCGCGGTCATCCGCAGCCGCGGGACCGCGGCCAGCAGCGCCGCCGCCAGCAGCATGTTCAGGCCCAGCGACAGCAGCACGCTGACCGCGGAGAGCAGCGTGCCGACCCGGCCGTCGGCCAGCCAGGCCAGCAGCGACTCCAGCCCGTAGACGGCGCCCACCGTCACGATCAGCAGCAGCAGGATCCCGATCAGGACCAGCAGGTCCACGACCTGCCGGATGCCGATGT
>CAKUMG010000505.1 GCA_934667465.1 uncultured Actinoplanes sp.
GTGGTGGCGGTGCCCCTGACGATCGTGGTCGCGATCGTGGCGGTCATGTACTTCACCCCGGACTCCGCCGACGAGCCCGCCGCGGCCCCGTCCGCGACGCAGCCCGCGGTGATCCCGAGCGCCCCGGTGCAGATGGCCGCGCCCGCCCTCGGTGAGCGCCAGAAGCAGGTCTGCCTCGCGGTCACCTCGCAGCTCCCCAACGCGGTCCGCGACCTGCCCGCCCGCAAGGTCTCCGCGGGCCCGGAGCAGAACGCCGCCTACGGCGAGCCGGCCCTCACGGTCGCCTGCGGCGTCACCCAGCCGGTGGTGTGCAAGACCATGACGGACACCGACGGCTGCGTCCCAATGGACACCGAGCTCCTCAACATGGACCAGGTCTGCTGGTACGCGTCCCAGCAGGACGCGAGCACCACCTTCACCACCATGGACCGCGAGGTCGCCGTGGCGGTGACGGTCCCCAACGCCTACGAGCAGCCGGCCCAATGGGCCAACGAGTTCTCCCGCGCAGTCGTCGAGACCGTCACGTCGCGGGCCACAGGTACGCCGTACGGCTGCGTCTGACCCACCGGGTCACCCAACCCCACCGGGCCCCCGACCCCACCCCTCCTGAACGGGGTGAACCGCTCTCACGCCCGCCACCGCAGTACGCCCGTCGATGACTTGGTCACCGGCCCAAGGGGCGTACTGTCAGCCGAGCGGAGCGAGGCCATCAAACTCAGTGGAGGCCCGTACCTCGGCGGAGCGCCGTCCTGATGAGGCGGTCCACCAGCTTCGGGTAGTCGACCCCGCTGGCGGCCCACATGAGCGGGAACATCGACTTCGGCGTGAAGCCCGGCATGGTGTTGATCTCGTTGAGGAAGATCTCGTCGTCGGCCGTGATGAAGAAGTCGACGCGGCCGAGACCGGCGCAGTCGATGGCCGTGAACGTCTGGCGGGCGTACTCGCGGATCCGCTCGGCGACGTCGGGCTTGAGGTCCGCCGGTAGCTGGTAGGGCGTGCCCTCGCCGAGGTACTTCGCCTCGAAGTCGTAGAACTCCTCACCCTCGGCGTTGACCATGATCTCGGCCAGCAGGGACGCCTCGGGTTCCGTGCCCACCTCACCCTCGAGCACCCCGCACTCGACCTCGCGCCCGACGATCGCGGCCTCGACGAGGACCTTGGGGTCGATCCGGCGGGCCTCGGCGACGGCGTCGTCGAGCTGCGACCAGTCGGTGACCTTGGTGATGCCGTAGGAGCTGCCGGCCCGGGACGGCTTGACGAAGACCGGGAGGCCGAGGCGCTCCTTGTCCTGCTCGGTCAGGGAGACGCCCGCGCGCAGCACCGCGTAGGGCCCGACGGGGATGCCCTCGGCGGCGGCGAGCTTCTTGGTGAACTCCTTGTCCATGCCGGCCGCGGAGGCGAAGACGTTGGCGCCCACGTAGGGGATGCCGGCCATCTCGAGCATGCCCTGGATCGTGCCGTCCTCGCCGTAGGCGCCGTGCAGCGCCGGGAAGACCACGTCCACGCCGGCCAGGGCGGCGACGCCACCGGCCGGGTCGACGACCATGAGGCCGGCGGCGGTGGGGTCGGCGGGCAGGACGACGGACCGGCCCGACTCGGCGGTGATCTCCGGGAGGCGCCCGCCTTCGAGGGCGAACTGGCCCGGGTCGCCGGCGGCCAGGACCCAGGCACCCTCGCGGGTGATGCCGACCGGCACGGCCTCGTACTGATCGGGGTCGAGCGCGGCCAGGATGCTGCCCGCGGTCACGCACGAGATGGCGTGCTCGGTGCTGCGGCCGCCGAACACGATCGCCACACGGGTCTTGCGAGGGGTCGTCATGGAAGGGCCTCTCGTTCCTGGTCGAACTCCGCAGGCGCGCCGGGTCCGCGAGGGGCCGACGCGCCGGGGGTGACCCTACTCTGCGTACACCGGTTTTCGATGATCCCGGTCGCCACCACGACTCATCGGCACCATCAGTCGTGGAACCCGATACAACCCGTAATCAGGCAGCGAACGACTGCGGCAGCACCCCGTCGTCCCACAGCCGGTCCAGGTGATCGAGGAACCCGACCAGGCTGCGTTCCAGCTCCCGCCGCTCCGCCGCGCTCAGCGTCGCAAGCGGGTCGGAGAAGACCAGCCCCTCGGGGTGCTTGGCGCGCGTGCCGACGAACTTGTGGCACGCGGTGCACCACACATAGGAGACCAGGGTCGGCCGGCGCGCTGCCGGGGGCGTGGTCACGTACGCCCGGACGCCCTTCTCGCCGCAGGAGGGGCACTCCCGCTCGCCCGGCGCCAGGAAGAAGCTCTCCCCCGTCGCCAGCGCCGTGACCTCGGTCCCGTTGAAAGTGCTCCACTCCATGGCGAGAAACTAGTCGAGCGCCGCCGTCAGGTCCGCCACCAGGTCGGCCGTGTCCTCGATCCCGCACGAGAGCCGCACGAAGCCGGGCGGCGTGTCGTCGCCCCACTGCGCGCGCCGGTCGGCGGTGGTGTGCAGCCCGCCGAACGACGTCGCCGCGAACACCAGCTCGGAACGCTTGAGGAACCGGGCGACCCGCTCGGCGCTGCCCAGGTCGAAGGAGACGATGCCCGGGATGCGGCGCATCTGACCGCGGGCGATCTCGTACGCCGGATCACCCTCGAGCCCCGGCCACCGCACCCCGGTGACGTCCGCCCGCTGGGCGAGGAGCGCGGCGACCGCGGCGGCGTTGGCGCTCTGCCGGGCGAGCCGCAGGTCCAGCGTGGCCAGCGACCGGTGCGCGAGCCAGCAGTCGAAGCCGCCCGGGACCCCGCCGGTCTGTGCGCGCCACGTCGTGACGCCGGTCAGCAGCTCCTCGTCGCGCGCGGCCACATAGCCCAGCAGGACGTCGGAGTGCCCGGTCAGCGCCTTGGTGCCGGACGCGACCACGAGGTCGGCGCCCAGGTCGAGGGGCCGCTGACCGAGCGGGGTGGCCGTGGTGTTGTCGACCGCGACCAGGGCACCCCCGGCGTGCGCGGCGGCGGCGACCGCGGGCAGGTCGCACACGTCGAGGCCGGGGTTGGCCGGGGTCTCCAGCAGCACCAGCCGCACGCCCGCGAAGGACGGGTAGGGCCCGGCGGTGGGCACGAGCACCGTGCTGACGCCCAGGTCCCGCAGCGTGCCCTCGGCGAAGGCGCGCACGGTGAAGTAGCCGTCCGCCGGCAGGGCCACGGTGTCGCCGGCCTTGAGCACCGACAGCAGCAGGGCCGTGATGGCGGCCTGGCCGGTGGCGAAGGCCCGTACGGCTCCGCCCTCGAGCTCGCCGATCGCCGCCTCCAGGGCGCGCCTGGTCGGGTTGTCGGGGCGGCCGTAGCCGTTCTCGGTGGGCCCGGTCTCCGGGTCCAGGTGGTAGGGCGCCGCCAGCACCGGTCCCGGCAGGAACGGCTGGCCCGGCACGGGCTCGGGGAGCCCCGCGTGCACGACGACCGTGCCGTCGCCACGCGTGCCCGAGGTGGAACTCATTCCGGCTTCATCTCCCGACCCATCAGCAATTTGACCGCGACGCGCGGGTCCACTCCCTCGTGGCAGACGCGCTCGACCTGCTCGGTGATCGGCATCTCGACGCCGTGCGCCCGGGCGAGGTCGCGGATGGCGAGGCAGCTCTTGACGCCCTCGGCGGTCTGCTTGGTGGCGCGCTGCGCCTCCTCGAGCGACTCGCCGCGGCCCAGGTGCTCGCCGAACGTGTGGTTGCGGGACAGCGGCGAGGAGCAGGTCGCCACCAGGTCGCCGAGCCCGGCGAGCCCCGCGAAGGTCATCGGGTCGGCGCCGAGCGCGACGCCGAGCCGGGCGGTCTCGGCCAGGCCGCGGGTGATCAGGGACGCCTTGGTGTTGTCGCCCATGCCCATGGCCGAGGCCATGCCGTAGGCGAGCGCGATCACGTTCTTGACCGCGCCGCCGATCTCGCAGCCGATGACGTCGTCGCTCGTGTAGGGGCGCAGGTAGTGCAGGGCGATGCTCTGCTGCACGGCCTGCGTGCGCCGGGCGTCGGTGCCCGCGACCACGGTGGCGGCGGGCTGCTCGGCGGCGATCTCCGGTGCCAGGTTGGGCCCGGAGACGACCACCACCCGGTCGGGGTCGACGCGAGCCGTCTCGACGATGACCTGGCTCATCCGCTTGGTGGTGCCGAGCTCGATCCCCTTCATCAGGGAGATCAGCGTGGCGTCGGGGGGCAGATGCGGCGCCCAGTCGGCCAGGTTGCCGCGCAGGGTCTGCGACGGCACCGCCAGGAACACGAAGTCGGCGCCCGCGACGGCGGTGGCCAGGTCGCTGGTGGCCGTCACCCGCGACGGCAGCTGCACGCCCGGCAGCGACGCCTCGTTGACGTGGTGGTCACGGATCGCCGCGGCGACCTGTTCCCGGCGCGCCCACATGGTCACCTCCGCGCCGCCCTCCGCCAGGATCTTGGCGAACGCGGTGCCCCAGGCACCCGCTCCGAGCATCGCCGCCCGCGTCATCCGAGTTGCCCCTTCGTTCCGTCCTGCTCCGTCGATGCACCGGCCTGCCGCGGCGGCCGGTGGAAGAGCTGCCCCCGCGGGGCGGGCTCGTGGCGCAGCTCGGCGAGCAGCTCCCGGGTGGCGAGCTGGACCTGCTCGGTCATCTGCTCCAGCACCGTCCGGGTGGGCGCCTCGCCCTCGAAGCGGCTGAGGTCGACCGGCTTGCCGGCGATGACGCTGACCGGCACCCGGGGCCGCAGCGAGATCTTGCCCGTCCGCACGTCGTGCACCTGCTGGGTCCCCCACGTCGCCATCGGCACGATCGGGGCGCCGGTCGCCAGGGCGAGCCGGGCCGCGCCGGTCTTGCCGCGCATCGGCCACAGGTCGGGGTCGCGGGTGGTCGTGCCCTCGGGGTAGATCACGACGACACCGCCCTCCCGGATCGCGGCGATCGAGTTGTCGAGCGACTTCGCCGCCTCGACGCTGCCCCGGACGACCGGGATCTGTGCGGTCTTCACCATGAGGAAGCCGACGACCGGGATCTTCCAGATGCTCGACTTCGCCAGGAAGCGGGGCCACCGGCCGGAGTTGTAGATGTAGTGCGCGATCACCACCGGGTCGAACTGCGACATGTGGTTCGGAGCGATGATGAAGCCGCCGCCGGGGGGCAGGTTCTCCATCCCGTACCAGCTCCGCTTGGTCCAGACCTTCATCAGCGGCACGAGCAGCAGCCAAGCCAGCCGGCGCCAGAATCCCAGCCTCCGTCGCGTCACCGTGTCTCCCTCCGGTCCCCCACTGGGACAAAATCATGCCTGCTCGCCCGCGGGGGAGCCAGGGTGGGTCCGGCCACCCGTGGCG
>CAKUMG010000506.1 GCA_934667465.1 uncultured Actinoplanes sp.
CGTCACGCTCAGTCCGGTCACAGCCGTGCCGGGCGGTGACGCGGCCACGCCGAAAGTGACGGTGCGCAACGTCGGCATCATCCCGGCCACCGGCACCACGATCACGCTGCCCGCCCCGCCCGCCGGCTACACCGTCGGCACGGTCACGACGACCGGCGGCGGCGCCTGCACCACCACGAGCGGGATCCGGTGCACCGGCGTCGTGGTTCCCGCGATGGGCACCGTCACCGTCAGCGTGCCCGTCACCCTGGCGCCGGGCGTGACCGCGGCGTGGACCGCCACGGCCACCGCGACCAGCGACGACTCCACGGGCACCGCCACCGGCACGTTCGTCACCGCCGACCCGCGCTGGACGCTCGGGGTGACCTCGGCCGGGCCCGCCGCCCGGACCGTACGCCCCGGCCAGACCGCCACCATGACGGTCACCGTCCGCAACCAGGGCCCGTCCGACGCCCGCGGCGCCTCGTTCGTCGTCGTCGCCCCGGACGGCACCACCATCGGCACCGTCCCGGACGGCTGCACCCAGCTCGGCCCGGCCACGCTGCGCTGCACCAGTGACATCCCCGTCGCCGGCCCGCCCGTCACGCTGACCCTGCCACTGCTGGTCTCCGCCGCGGCCGACCCGGCCGTCCCGCTGACCGGCGGCTGCGTGAGCCGCAACGACGACACGGACTGCGACGACAGCCCCGACGACGTCGCCCTCGCCACGATCAACCTGCGCACCCCGCTGGCGAGCCGGCTCACCGTCACCACCGACGGGGCCACGGTCGTGCCCGGCCGCAGCGGGGACGCCACCGTCCGCGTCGCCTCCACCCAGGACGAGGACGGCCTCACCCTCACGGTCCCGACCGGCGCCCTGCCCGACGGGTTCACCGTCACCGGCGTGGCAGCCCCCGACGGCGCGATCTGCACGAACGGCCCGGCCGCGATCACGTGCACGGGCGTCGCGATGCCCGCCGGCAGCGCCCGTACCCTCGGCATCACCGTGGCAGTCGCCCCGGCCGTCACGCCGCCGGCGGCCTGGACCGCCACCGGCATCACCGTCGCCGACGGCGGCGAGCAAGTGGACGTGACCGGCGCCCTCGCCACCGCCGGCACCCCCGAGTTCCGGCTGACCGCCGACGTCGCCGGCCCCGCCGACAACACCGTCGAGCCCGGCCGCACCACCGGCCTGAGCGTGACCGTCCGCAACGCCGGCCCGTCCGACGCCCCGGCGACCGCGTTCCGCGTCGTGCCGCCCGCCGGCACGACGTTCGGGACCCCGACCGGCCCCGCCGCCACCGCCTGCCCGGTCGCGCCGGACGGCTCCGCCGCCACCTGCACCGTGACGCTGACCGCCGGCGGCACCAGCCCCGCGTACGAGCTGCCCGTCATCGTGCCCGCGGGCGCCGACCCGGCCACCCCGCTCGGCGGCGGCTGCGTCGACCTGGACAACGACGGCATCTGCGGCCCCGCCCCGGACGTCGCGTTCGACCCGATCCTGCACCACCACCGCCACCGTCACCCCTGGCGAGACCGGCGCCGCCACCGTGAACGTCGAGGCGATCCACGGCGACCTGACCGGGCTCACCGTCACCGTCCCGCTCGCCGGGCTGCCGGCCGGGCTCACCGTCACCGGCGCCACCGCGGCCGGCGCCGCCTGCACCACCGGCGGCGGGAACGCCGTCTGCACCGGCCTGGACGTCGAGAACGGCGCCACCGCCGCGGTCCGGCTCGCGCTGACCGCCGCGCCCGGCACCGCGCAGGGCCTGACCTGGGACGGCACCGGCATCACCGTCGCCCGCGGCGCCGACCAGGTCACCGCCGCCGGGCCGCTCGCCGCCACCGGCGCGCCGCGCTCCACCCTGGCGGTCACGTTCGACGTCCCGGCCCCCGGCGCCCTCGAGCCGAACGACACCGGCCGCCTCGTGGCCACCGTCGACAACACCGGCCCGTCCGACGCCACCGCCGCCACCGTCGGCGTGCTCGCCCCTGCCGGCACGACCCTGGCGAACCCGCACGCCGCCTGCGTCCTGGCCGCCGGCGACACCCGCGCCACCTGCACGTTCGACCTGACCGTCGCCGCGCCGCCGCTCGAGCTGCCGTTCGACCTCACGATCGGCGCCGCCGACCCGGACATCGCCGTCGCCGGAGGCTGCGCCGACCTCAACGGCAACGCCACCTGCGACCCGGGCGAGCCCACGATCCCGGACATCTGGCTCGCCACGCCGCTGGCCGACATCATCACCGTCGGCGCGGACCCCGGCAAGATCGTGCCCGGCCGCACCGGCAGCGGCGCCGTCACGGTCACCGCCGCCCGCCCCGAGAACAACCTCACGGTCACCGTCCCGCTCGACGGCCTGCCCGCCGGGATCACCGTCACCAGCGCGTCGCTGCCCGGCGCCGACTGCGTCACCACCCCGGCCGTACGCTGCACGGGTGTCGATCTCACCGCCGGTGACCCGGCATCGCTGACCATCGGGCTGCGCGCCGCCGCGAACCTCGCCGCCGGCGTCACCTGGACCGCCACCGGCGCCACCGTGACCGACGGCACCGACACCGTGACGGCCGGGCCGCTGACCGTCGCCACCACCGGCACCCCCGCCGCCCAGGTCACCGCGACCGTCGCCGGGCCCGCCGCGGGCACCGTCGCCGCGGGCGACACCACCACCCTGACCGTGGTCGCGAGCAACGCCGGCCCGTCCGACGTGACCGGCCGGACGTTCACCGTCACCGCGCCCACCGGCAGCACGTTCGGCGACCTCGCGGGCACCTCCGCCGACGGCACCTGCGTCCGGGCCGGCGACGCCCGCACGGCCACCTGCACCGTCTCGCTCGCCGCCGGCACCAGCACCCCGGAGCTGGCCCTGCCGCTGATCGTCGACCCGGGCGCCGACCCGTTCACCCCGCTCACCGGCGGCTGCGTCAACCTCTCCGGCGCCGCGGGCTGCTCCGGCACCGGCGACGTCGCGGTCGCGGACATCACCCTCAAGGTCCCGTACGCCCGCCGCGCCGAGCTGGTCACCGCCGCCGCGACCGTGACGCCGGGCACCCAGGAGACCGCCACGCTGGGCGTGAAGGCGCTCAACGGCCCGCTCAGCGGCGTCACCCTGGTCGTCCCGCTCGCCGACGTGCCGCCCGCGCTCACGGTCACCCCGGCCGACCCGGGCTGCACCCTGGCCGACGCCCGGATCACCTGCACCGGCCTGGCCGCCGCGGACGGCGCCACCACCACCGTCACCCTGCGCGTACGGGCCACGGCCGCCGCCACGGAGAACACCACGTGGACCGCGGCCGGGATCGTCGTCGACGGCGGCACCCCCGACGACCGGCTCACCGTCACCCGCGACCTCGCCGCGGTCGGCGCCCCGCGGGCCACCCTGACCGGCACGTTCAGCGGCCCGGCCGAGCCGATCCTGCCCGGCACCACCGGCACCGTCACCCTGGCCGTCGACAACCTCGGCCCCTCCGACGGCGGGCCGGCCACCATCGGCGTCAACGCCCCCCAGGGCGCCACCATCGGCACCCTGCCCGCCGCCACCGACGCGCTCTGCGACACCGAGCCCGGCAACACCCGGCTCTCCTGCACGGTGACCCTGGCCGCCGACGCCGACCCGATCAGCATCGCGATCCCGCTCGACGTCCCCGCCGCCGCCGACCCGCGGCTGCCGCTCACCGGCGGCTGCGCCGACCTCGACAACGACCGCGCCTGCGGCGGCACCGGCGACGAGGACCTGCCCGCCGTGCCCCTGGCCACGCCGTTCGACCAGCAGGTCGCCGTCGCCACCGCGGGCGCCACGATCGTCCCCGGCCGCACCGGCGTCGCCCGGGTCACCGTCACCACCGACCCGCGGCAGACCGGCCTGACCGTCACCGTCCCGCTCGCCGGCCGCCCCGCCGGGGTGTTCGTCGGCACGCCCAGCGTCGCCCCCGGCGGCCCCTGCACCAGCGCCGCCACCGCGATCCGCTGCCCCGGCGTCGACATCGGGGCCGGCGGCGCCGCCACGGTGTCCATCCCGCTGTCGGTCACCTCCGCGGCCACGCCCGACGTCACCTGGGTCGCGACCGGCATCACCGTGACCAACCCGGCCGGGGCGACCCGCACCGGCACCGGCACGCTGCTCACCACCGGCACCGCCTCCTACACGCTCACCGGCACGACCCGCGGCCCCGACGCCGGCACGGTCCTGCCCGGCGGCACCGCCGACGTCGAGCTCACCCTCGACAACCAGGGCCCGTCCGACGCGGTGGCCGCGCCGGTCACCGTCACCGCCCCGGTCGGCACCACGTTCGGCCCGCTCGCCGGCACCGCCGCGCAGGCCTGCACCGCCGGCCCGGCCACCACCCTGACCTGCCGCATCGACCTGCCCGCCACGGCGCAGCCGCTGACCCTGACGCTGCCCGTCCTGGTGCCGGGCACCGCCGACCCGGCCGTACGGCTCACCGGCGGCTGCGCCGACCTCGACGGCACGGGCGGGTGCGGCGGTACGGGCGACGTGGTCCTGCCCGACATCGCGCTGCGCGCCCCGCTGGGCACGGTCCTCACGGTCACCTCCGACGAGCCCGAGCTGACCCCGGGCACCACCGGCGTCGCCACCCTGACCGTGGCCGCCGCCCAGGCGCGCACCGGCGTCACGGCCCGCATCGCCACGACCGGGCTGCCCGCCGGGCTGACCGTCACGGGCGCGTCCCGCGGCGGCGAGCCGTGTACCCGTACGGATGCAGTGGTCGAATGCACCGGCATCGACCTGACCGCGGGCGGGACCACCCGCATCGCCCTGGTCCTGACCGCCGCCCCCGACGCGGACGTCGCGACCTGGACCCCAGCCGTCACGCTCGTCGCGGGCGCCGAGACCACCGAGCAGACCCCGGACGCCGCCGCCGTCGGCGACCCGGTCCACCCGCTCAGCGTCACCGTCGACGTCCCCGAGCCCGGCACCCTGGCACCGGGCGGCACCGGCGACCTCGACGTCGTCATCACCAACGCGGGCCCGTCGCTCTACGAGGACGCCGTGGTCCGGTTCCGGGCGCCCACCGGTACGACGTTCGCGCCGCTGACCGGCCCCGCCGCCGCGATCTGCACCGGCACGGCCACGCTGGTCACCTGCACCGCCGACCTGCCCGCCGGCGACCGCGCGATCACCCTGCAGGTCGTCGTGCCCGCGAGCGCCGACCCGGACGTCGTGCTCGACGGCGGCTGCTGGGACACCAACCTCGACGGCGACTGCACCCCGGGCCCCGACCAGGAGCTGCCCGAGATCGAGCTGCAGACCCCGCTCGGCGCGGCCGCCCGGCTC
>CAKUMG010000507.1 GCA_934667465.1 uncultured Actinoplanes sp.
GACCAGGGCGGGCGGGGCGGCGGCCGACGGGTCGAGCGCGAGCCGGTGGTTCGCGACGGCCACGGACCAGACCACCGACGGGCGCTCGGCGGCCGGGTCGCGGCCCCGGGCGGCGTGCGCACTCAGGAACGCGCCGACACCGTACGGGCCGAGCATGAACACCAGCCCGTCACGGAGGCCGACCGGCAGGCGTTGCGGCAGGTCGGCGCGTCCGGCGATGCCGACCACGCCTGCCGGGCGGGCGGTCGGGCGCCCCACCCAGCGGCGGGCCAGCCGGGAGCCGGTCCCGTCCGCCGCGACGAGCAGGTCCGCCTCGGTTCCGTCGTCCAGCACCACCCGGCCGCCCGCCGCTTCCCAGCCGTCGACCGGTGAGCCCCACCGGATGTCGAGGCCGCGGGCGAGGATCTGCCGCAACGGCCGCCGTCCGATCAGGAGCACCTCGCCCGCGTGGCTGACCGGCAGCCGCAGCCGGGTGCGGCCCCGGTGGTCCAGGACGGCGAAGTGACGGAACGTGGCGTTGCCCGTACCGCAGTCGCGCAGCGCCCTGACCCTCGACGGCGGCAACACCTCCCGCAGCACCGCGAACGCCTCCGGCGTCAGGTGCAGCCGGTAGCCCGCGGTGTCCTCCGGCCCCCGGTCGCGCTCGTGCACGACGCAGCCGATCCCGCTCCGGCGCAGCGCGTGCGCCAGGGTCAACCCGCCGATCCCCGCCCCGGCGACCACTACACGCAGCACCATGCGCTCAGTGTGTCACCGACGTGACCCGCGCCATAAAGAGGAATCTCTGAGTCCTCTTTGGATTACGGTGCTGGTGTGCGCCTCAACCGCTCCACGGACATCGGCCTCCGCATCCTGATGCTGGCGGCCGCCCGCGACGACCGCTTCACCATCGACGAACTGGCCGACGGGCTGGTCGTGCCGCGACATCACCTGGCGAAGGTGGTGCAGCGGCTGCAGCGGATGGGCCTGCTCGAGACCGTGCGCGGGCGGGGCGGCGGTGTGCGGCTCGCCGCGGCGGGGCGCGGGGCGTCGGTCGGCGGGATCGTGCGGGAGCTCGAG
The DNA here is from genome assembly GCA_934667465.1 of uncultured Actinoplanes sp. Lineage (GTDB taxonomy): Bacteria > Actinomycetota > Actinomycetes > Mycobacteriales > Micromonosporaceae > Actinoplanes. The sequence goes on from CAKUMG010000507.1 coordinate 1,060, forward strand.
GGCGGCACGGAGGTCGTCGAGTGTGACGGCGTCTCACCCTGCCCGCTGCAGGCCGGTTGCCGGCTGCGCGGGGCCCTGCACCGCGCCCAGGAGGCGTTCTACCGCTCGCTCGACCCGATCACCGTCGAGGATCTCACCGCCCCGCCCACCCGAGAGGTGCTGCTGAGCATCGGCCGCCCCTGAAGCCCGACACCGGAAAGAGGAAAAATGCTGTCCACTTCCAGCGCCCCGATCGTCGCCGCCACCCTGCCGGTCGTCGGGGAGCACCTCGAGGAGATCTCCGGCGTCTTCTACGACACGATGCTCGGGGAGAACCCGGACCTGCTCAATCTGTTCAGCCGCAGCGGCCAGGCCACCGGCGAGCAGCGGCAGGCCCTCGCCGGCGCCGTCGCCGCGTTCGCCGCCCACCTGATCGGCCAGGGCCCCGGCGCCGCGGTGTTCGACCACATCGTGGAGCGGATCGCCCAGCGGCACTGCGCCCTCGGCATCCGCCCCGAGCAGTACACGGTGGTCGGCCGCTACCTGCTCGGCGCGGTCCGTGCGGTGCTCGGCGGCGCGGTGACGCCGGCGGTCGCGGCCGCGTGGGACGAGGTCTACTGGCTGTTCGCGGCGCGGCTGATCGGCCGGGAGGCCCGCCTCTACGCCGAGGCCGGGGTCTCCGGCGCCGACCCGTGGCGGGACTACATGGTCGCCACCCGGATCGCCGAGGCGCACGACACGGTGTCGTTCGTGCTGGTGCCGGCCGACGGCGGCGCCGCGCCGGACTTCCTGCCGGGCCAGTACGTGACCGTCGCCGCGGACCTGCCCGGCGGTGCCCGCCAGCTCCGCCAGTACTCGTTGTCCCAGGCGGCGACCGGCGGCACCCTGCGCATCACGGTGCGCCGGGTCCGCGGCCGCGGCGACGCCCCGGACGGCGTGGTCTCCGGCTTCCTGCACGACCGGGTGCACGCCGGCGATCGGCTGCGCCTCAGCCACCCGTACGGCGATCTGACCCTCACGCCCGGCACCGCGCCCCTGCTGCTCGTCAGTGCCGGCGTCGGCATCACGCCGATGGCCGCGATCCTCGAGCACGTCGCCCGCACGCAGCCCACCCGCCCGGTCACCGCCGCCCACGCCGACCGGCACCCCGACCGCCACCCGCTGCGCGCCGACATGGCCGCCCACGGCGCCCGGCTCACGTCGTTCGAGCACCTGACCTGGTACGAGCAGGGCGCCGCGAACACCGGCCCGCTCGACGTCGACGCGCTGCCCCTGCACCCGGACACCGAGGTCTACCTCTGCGGCCCGGTCCCGTTCATGCAGCTGGTCCGCGCCGGCCTGCACCGCCGCGGCCTGCCCGACGACCGCATCCGCTACGAGGTGTTCGGCTCCGAGCAGTGGCGCCCCGCCCCGGTCGCCGCCGCGGCCTGAGAGATCAAGACCCCTCCTCCCGTACGCCCGGCGCGCCGCGCCCGGTCAGGCGAGCGCCCGGCATGCCGCGCCCGGTCAGGCGAGCGCCCGGCATGCCGCGCCCGGTCAGGCGAGCACGCTGCCGCCGTCCACGACGGCGACGGTGCCGGTGACGTAGTCCTGCTGCATGAGGGCGAGGTACGCCCGGGCGACGTCCATCGGCTCCGCCACCCGGCCCAGGAGCGTTCCGGCGGCGAGCTGGTCGAAAAGGGCGTCCGGCGCGCCCGCCCACAACGGCGTGCGGACCGGGCCGGGGGCCACGGCGTTGACCCGGATCGGGGCGAGCTCGACCGCCAGGGACCGGGCCGCCGTGATGACCGCCCCGCTGACCGTGGACCCGAGCAACCGCCCGGCGCCGCCGTGGAACGCCGCGGCACCGCTGGTGAGCGTGATCGAGCCGGCCGGGGCCAGGGTCGGCAGGGCGAGGCGTACGGCGTCCAGGGCGCGGAAGAGGCGTACGTCGAAGAACGCGGCCGCCGCGTCCGGGTCGTAGGCGGTGACCGGGCCGCGCGCGAGGGCGTCGCCGGCCGTGTAGACGAGGTGGTCGAAGGCGCCGGTCGCCGCGAAGAACGCCGCCACGGACCCGGGGTCGGTGACGTCGGCGGGCCGGCCGGTGACGGTTGCCGGGAGCTCGGCCAGGGCGCGCTCGACGGATCGTTGCGAGCGGGAGCCGATCACGACCTGCGCGCCGGCGTCCGCCGCGGCCGATGCCACTGCCAGGCCGATGCCGCTGGTGCCACCGAGCACGACGACCCGGGTCGAGGGGGAGAAAGTCATACGCACAGCCTGCGGCGCGGGCGGGGCGGCGTCCAAGACCGATCAGGTGTCAGGTGATGCCGGGCGGGCATGACCGGCGGCGCCGGCGAGCAGTTCGCGCAGCACCGGGGATCGGCGCCGCGCCTCGACCGCGAGGCTCGCCTGGATCGTGGGCAGGTCTGTCACCCGTACATAGGTGACATTGGGGTGCCGGTAGTAGCGCGCTGCCGCCTCCGGCACGATGACGATGCCGTGGCCGGCCGCCACCTGCTCGAAGCGCTCCTCGACCGCGGCGAGGTCCGCGGGCAGCCGCACCTCGCCCGCCAGGTCCGCCAGGGCGATCCCGTCCCCGCCCGCGAGGGGGTGCCCGGCCGGCAGCACGGCCACCGGCGCCTCGGTCCACAGGTCCACGACCGTGAGCCCCTCGGCGTCGAACGGCCGGTACGCGATGCAGGCGTCGAACCGCCCGTCGCGCAGCCCCGCGATCTGGTCGGTCCACGAGGTGCGCACCATGTCGACCGTGATGCCGGGAAAGTGCTCCTCCAGGTGCCGGACGGCCGGGGTCAGCACCTGCCCGGGCATGAAGCCGATCGTGAAGCGGGCGCCCACCCGCACGCGCCGCTGCAACGCCTCCGCCGCGCGCAGCAGCTCCGGGGCCTCCCGCTGCAGCAGCTCCCCGGCGGCCGTCAGCCGCGTCCCGGACCGCGAGCGGTCGAACAGTCGCACCCCGAGCTCGCGTTCGAGCGCCGTGATCGACCGGCTCAGCGCGGGCTGGGCGATGCGCAGCGACTCGGCGGCCCGCCCGTAGTTCAGCGTGCCGGCCAGCGTCACGAAGTACCGCAGCCGACGGAGATCCAGATCAGTCATGGCCACGTCAGACTATCCGGGACACCGGCGCGCTCTACGGTGGTGCATGGCATCCGCACATCCGCCCGCGCTCGTGGTCATCCGGGGCAATTCCGGCAGTGGCAAGTCGACAGTGGCGCGCGAGGTGCGCGCCCGGTACGGCCAGGGCTGTGCCCTGATCGAGCAGGACTACCTGCGCCGGATCGTGCTGCGGGAGCACGACAGCGGGAGCATGGACCCGGTCGCCCCGGCGTTCATCGCCGCCACCGCCCGGACCGCCCTGGATCACGGCTACCACGTGGTGCTCGAGGGCATCCTGCACGCGGACCGCTACGGCACCGCGCTGCGCGGCCTGATCGGCGGGCACCCGGGCGGCACCACGGTCTTCTACCTCGACGTGTCCTTTGAGGAGACCGTGCGCCGGCACACCACCCGAGCCGCGGGGGCCGGCTTCACCGCCGAGGACATGCGCGCCTGGTACGCCCCGCGCGACCTGCTGGGCACCCCGGGCGAGCACGTCATCGGCGAGACCAGCGCCCTCCCGGACACCGTCACCACGATCCTGTCGCTCAGCGGTCTCGCTGCCGAGCCTCCTCACACGCCGTGCCCGGGCTCCTGCCCCCGATGCGCGGAGAAGACGAGGGACCCGGATCGAATGTGACACGTTCCGACCAGGGGTTTCGTGAGTACTCTTACGCGCTTCCGAGGACTCCCGCCGGCGCCGGAGATGTTGTGCTGGATGCAGGGCGGAAGACGAGGAGCGCGGACATGACACAGCACGCGAGGCACCGGGTCGTCATCGTGGGGGCGGGGTTCGGCGGGCTCTACGCCGCGCGGGCGCTGCGCGGGGCGCCCGTGGACGTGACCGTGATCAACGGAACCAACCACCACGTCTTCGAGCCGCTGCTCTACCAGGTCGCGACGGGGGTGCTGTCGCCCGGCGAGGTGGCCACGCCGGTGCGGGCGGCCCTGCGGCGGCAGAAGAACACGGAGGTACGGCTCGGCTGGGTGACCGCCGTCGACACCGCGGCCCGGGTGGTGACCGTGGACGGTGCCGGCGGCGGGCGGGCCGAGGTGGCGTACGACACGTTGATCGTGGCCGCGGGTGCCACCGGCTCGTACTTCGGCAACGACGGGTTCGCCGCGCACGCACCGGGTCTGAAG
>CAKUMG010000508.1 GCA_934667465.1 uncultured Actinoplanes sp.
GCCTCGCTGCGCAGGTCGGCGCACTGCTTCTCGACGCCGGCGCGCAGCGTGGCGAGCTCCTGGCCGGCCTCCTGGCGGCGCTGGCCGATCTCGCGCTCGACGGCGGCCTTCAGCTCGGCCTGCTCGCGCTCGGCGGTGGCCCGCAGCTGGGTGACCTCCTGCTGGACCTTGTCACGCAGGGCCTTGCTCTCCTGGTCGGCCTGCAGCCGGGTGGAGGAGGCGTAACCGTCGGCCTCGGAGCGGATCCGCTGGTTCTCCTGGGCGGTGCGGTCGGCGAGCTGCTTCGCCTCGGCCCGCGCCCGGGACAGGGCCGACTCGGCCTCGGCGCGCATCTGCTCGGCCTGCTGCCGGATCGTGGCCAGCGACTTCTCGGTGGCGGCGCGGCGGGCGACGTCGGCCTTCTCCTCGTCGGCGCGGCGGGCGGCGAGCGCGATCTCGAAGTCCCGGATGCCGTCGTGCGCGTGGGCCTCGGCCTCGGCCCGGATGCGCTCGGCCTCGGCGAGGCGGGCGGCGATGTCGTCGGTCGCGGAGTTCTTGATGTCCTCGGCGACCTCCTCGGCCTTGGCGAGGATCTCCTCGACCTTGGGCCCGAGGTGCCGGAAGGAGACCTCGGCACCGAGCGAGGGGTTGCGCCGGGCCTGCGACAGCTCCTGCTGCAGCCGGTCCAGCTGGCCCATCATCGCCTGGTTCTGCAGCTGGGCGCTGTCGCGCTCGCTGATCAGCGTGGCGATCTCGGTCTCGGCCCGGGCGACGTAACGCTCGACCTGTTTCTTCTCGTAACCCCGCAGGGCGGTCTCGAAGCTGGGCTCGGGTGGCGACTCTCCACCGAGGCCGAAGATTTCCCCGCCGTGCGACATGCTGTCCATCCTCACATACGCAACGTCCCGTGATGTGTCGATACACACCGGCCTGGCGGGACTGTGCGTCTGGTTGCGATTTCCGCCCACCGGTCCCGCGCCCGGGTCGGAGGACATTTGTCAGAGGCTCAGGCTACGCGGGGATGCAAAACAGGCCGCACCGGAGGAAATCTCCGGTACGGCCCGCGGACATCTCGCACAGCCGGCCCGGTCCCCTAACGGTTCCGTACCCGTGAAGGTGGCGCACCCGGGGACCGAGTGGCGAATGACTCAGCTGGTCTTCGCGGCCACCTCGGGCAGGCCGGACGCGGCTTCGGCGCCGTCCCGCTGGGTGGGAGCCTCGGCGGCCGGCTGCGCCGCCGGGGCCGCCTGCTGCGGTGCCGGCTGCTGGACGGCGGCGGCCACGGCCTCGGCGGCCTTGGCGGCACCGACGGTCGGCACCAGGCCGGAGAGGCCGGAGAGCATCTGGCCGAGCTGGTTGGTGACCGCGTCCTTCTGGCGGGTCAGGTCCTCGACCTCGCGCCTCGCGGCCTGGGTGGTCAGCTCGGCCTCGGTGCGGGCCTCGCTGCTCAGGCGCTGGGCCTCGGCGCGGGCCTCGGTGACGGTCTTCTCCGCCAGCGCGCGCGCCTTCTCGACCGTCTCGACCGAGTGCCGCTCGGCCTCGAGGCGGCGGCTCTCGGCGCGCTGCTCGATCTCCTTGGCGCGGTCCTCGGCGGCGCGGGAGCGGCCCTCGGCCTCGGCCACCATCTTCTGCGTCGCGCTGACCTGGGCGGCGTGCCGCTCGGACTCCTCGCGCTCGGCCTTCTCGCGGCGCTCGGCGATCTCCAGGGCCAGCGACTGCAGGTCCTTGTCGCGCTTGTCGCGGGCGTCGGTGAGCAGCTTGGTCGCCTCGGCGCGCTTCTCCTCGGCCTCGCGGGAGGCCTTGGCGCGCAGCTGGGTGATCTCTCGCTCGGCGGTGGCCCGCAGCGAGGCCACCTCACGCTCCACCGTCGACTTGAGCTCGGCGACCTCGTGCGCGGTGACCGTGCGCAGCTGCTTGGTCTCGCGGTCGGCGTCGGAGCGCAGCGTGTCGGCCTCGCGGCGGGCCTGCACCCGGGCCTCGGCCGCCTCGCGCTCGGCGTGCGTGCGGACCTGCCCCGCGTCGCGCTCGGCGCTCGCCTTCATGGCGGCCGCCTCGGCGCGGGCCTTGTCGGTGATCTCCCGAGCCTCGAGCCGCGCCGCGGAGAGGATGCCCTCGGACTCCCGCTTGGCCTCGCTACGGTGATCGTTCGCCTGTTCCTCGGCCAGCCGCAGGATCTGCTCCACCCGGGTGCCCAGCCCGGACAGCGTCGGCCGGTTGTTCTCCTCGAGCAGCTTGTTGCTGTCGGCGAGCTTCTGCTCGAGCGCGTTCAGCCGCTGCTCCGCCTGCCGCAGCCGCCGCTGCGCGTCGTTCATGCGCTGCTCGGCCTCGCCGCGCGCCTGCTCGGACTGGTTCAGGGCGGCGATCAGCCGGCCGAGGTGGGCGTCCACCTGGCCGCGATCGTATCCACGGAGGACGACGGTGAAGTCGTGCTGCGAATTCGCGGTTTCGAAGAAGGCGAGGTTGGCATCCTGCTGCTGGGGCATTGCGCCATATTGGCAGAACCCCCAGGGGGTCTCGCAAGACTGTACGGTCCGGAGTATTCCGGTCGAAGATCACCTTCGTCCCGTACGCCGAGCGGGCGGATCCGCCGTTCGGGTGGCGCGCCCCGCAACGGGGCGCACGCTGTGCTTGCGCCGTCACCTGCTGTGCAGCAAGGGCCGGAAAGATCGTCGCACGGGCCCGTCGCGCGGCGCCTTCCGATGCCGATGATCCTGCCAGCCCGGAGCGCCGCCGTCAGGATGTTTCACCCGCAAGGCTGACGAACCGGGCATCACCCCGCCGGCGCCGGCTCCACCAGCTCGACGAGGACCCCGCCCGCATCCTTGGGGTGCACGAAGTTGATCCTCGACCCCGCGGTGCCACGCCGCGGCTCGTCGTAGAGCAGCCGCAGGCCGCGGGCCCGCAGCGCCGCGCTCGCCGCCTCGATGTCGCGCACGGTGTAGGCGAGCTGCTGGAGGCCCGGGCCCTTGCGGTCGAGGAACTTGGCGATCGCGGAGTCCGGCCGCAGCGGGGCCAGCAGCTGGATCCGCGTCCCGCCGGCACCGTCGCCGGCGGCGGCCAGCATCGCCTCGCGTACCCCCTGGTCGTCGTTGACCTCCTGGTGGGCGCAGTGCAGCCCGTAGGTCTCCGTGTAGAAGGAGATGGCCTCGTCCAGGTCGGGCACAGCGATCCCGACGTGATCGATCCGCAGCACGCCCACATCCGGCAGGGAAGTCATGGTGATCAGTGTGGCATCGCCGGTGCGCTCCGGAGCACCCCTGAACCGCAGCCGGGAACATTCCCGGGTGCGTCTCTCGTCCCTGGCTGGGTGGCGGTGCGCCGATCCGGCTAATCTGACCTAACCATCGTTCAGGCGATGCGGCCGGGCCCCGGTGCGGACGGGCGGCCCGCCTCCCGACGAATGCGAAGCGGAGCTCCCCCGTGACCAGCTCGGTGATCGTCAGCGGCGCCCGGACCCCCATGGGCCGCCTGCTCGGCAACCTCAAGAACGTGCCCGCCACCGCCCTCGGCGGCCACGCCATCGCCGCCGCCCTCGAGCGCGGCGGCGTCCGCCCCGAGCAGGTGCAGTACGTGATCATGGGTCAGGTGCTGCAGGCCGGCGCCGGGCAGATCACCGCCCGGCAGGCGGCGGTGGCGGCCGGCATCCCCATGGGCGTGCCCGCGCTGACGGTGAACAAGGTGTGCCTCTCCGGCCTCGACGCGATCGCGCTCGCCGACCAGCTGATCCGCGCCGGCGAGTTCGACGTCGTGGTGGCGGGCGGCATGGAGTCGATGACCGAGGCGCCGCACCTGATGCTGGGTCAGCGCCAGGGCAAGAAGTACGGCGACATCCTCGTGCGCGACCACACCGCCTACGACGGGCTGATGGATCCGTGGCTCGGCATCTCGATGGGCGAGTCGACCGAGCTCTCCGGCAAGGGGCTCGGCATCTCCCGGGCCGAGCAGGACGCGTTCGCCGCGCTGAGCCACCGGCGGGCCGCCGCCGCGCAGGCCGAGGGCCGGTTCGCCGAGGAGATCGCGCCGATCCGCGCCGGGCAGCGCGAGAGCGACCCGCTGATCGGCACCGACGAGGGTGTCCGCCCCGACGCCACCGCCGAGTCGCTCGGCAAGCTGCGCCCGGCGTTCGCCAAGGACGGCACGATCACCGCGGGCAGCGCGTCCCCGATCTCCGACGGCGCGGCCGCGGTCGTGGTGATGAGCCGGGCCAGGGCCGAGGAGCTCGGGCTGACCTGGCTCGCCGAGATCGGTGCGCACGGCAACGTCGCCGGGCCGGACAGCTCGCTGCAGGCCCAGCCGGCCAACGCCATCCGGCACGCGCTCGGCAAGGCCGGCCTGGGCGTCGCCGACCTCGACCTGATCGAGATGAACGAGGCGTTCGCGCAGGTGGTCATCCACTCCATGCGCGAGCTCAAGGTCAACGAGGAGATCGTCAACGTCAACGGCGGCGCGATCGCGCTCGGCCACCCGATCGGCATGTCCGGCGCCCGGCTGGTGCTCACACTCGCGCTCGAGCTCAAGCGCCGGGGCGGCGGCCTCGGCGCGGCGGCCCTCTGCGGCGGCGGCGGCCAGGGCGACGCGCTGATCATCAAGGTCCCCACGGCGTGATCCGAGATGTGCCGACGCTGGTCGGCCGGGCGCGCGAGGGGGATGCCCGCTCGGTGGCGCGGCTGATCAGCATGGTCGAGGACGGCGACCCCCGGCTGCGCGAGGTCGCCGACGCCCTGGCCCCGTTGGCGGGCCGGGCCCAGGTCCTCGGCGTCACCGGCGCGCCCCAGGAGGAGTACCAGAAGGTGGCGGAGGCGTTCTTCCAGGGCGTCGACGCGCACGAGAAGGCCGGCCCGGTCTGGGCCGCGCACCTGGACGAGTCGCGCTGACCGGGCACGGGTGAGGGCCGGCGCCCTCACCCGCCCGGATCAGCCGATGTGCTTGCGGAACGCCTCGGCGAAGGCCGCCGGATCCTCGGCGAAGCCGACGTGGCCGCCGGGGAAGATCGCCGGCGCGGAGCCGAGCGCGGACGCGAGCGCCCGCGACGTGCGGTCGCAGAGCTCGCCGGCGGAGTCCTCGCCGATGCCGACCAGCACCCGCACCGGGCCGCGGCGCAGCCGGTCGTGGTCCGGGACGAAGCCGACCGTGGCCCGGTACATCCGGCGGTACTGGTAGGCCTCGTCGGCGAGTTCCTGCGGGCTCGGGTCGCCGCCGGCCATCATCTCGAAGACCTCCTCGGGCAGGTCGAGGCCGGCGATCTCGCAGAACCGGCGGAACGTCTCCCGGCGGTCGCCGGTCTCGAAGAC
>CAKUMG010000509.1 GCA_934667465.1 uncultured Actinoplanes sp.
ACCACCCACCCGGCTACGACATCCGCTTTGTGATTTTCAGATCGCACTCACTTCGATGCCGAGGACCGCCTGCTCATCCGGCTTGTGGGCGAGCACATCGCTCAGATACGAATGGACGGCGGGCGCCATGCCGACGTCGCGGCCGGCGCGCTCGGAGAGCAGCCACTTGTGCTGGATGATCTGGGAGAAGATCTCCTGCGGCTCGAGCTTCTGGCGGAAGTTGGCGGGCACGGCGCGCACGACCGGCTCGAAGACCTCGGTCAGCCAGCGATGCGCTGCCTGCTGCTCGTCGACCAGTTCGGACTCGGCGCGATAGGTGTCGAGGTCGTTGAGCAGCTGGCGGGCCTGGTTCTCCTCGGCGTCGAGGCCGGTCAGGCGCATCAGGCGGCGGGTGTGATAGCCCGCATCGACCACCTTGGGGCGCAGGTTGTAGCCGCCATCCACCGTGGACATGCTCATCTCGGCGACGTCGAAGCCGAGCTCGTTGAGGCGGCGGATACGGCCCTCGATGTCGTGCCGGGCGTCGCGGCGGCCGATCTCCTGCTCGTACGTGACCTCGTGCCACAGCCGCTCGTAACGCGCCATGATGTCGTCGACCACGGCCTCCGGGTCGATCGACTCGTGCAGCAGCTCGGCGGCCTCCAGGTCGAGGCACTCGCCGAAGATGTTGAGCCGCAAAATCTCGATGTCCTCGCTGCGCTGCCCCTCGGAGAGCTTCGGATAGAGGTTCCCGGTCTCGGCGTCGACGAGATAGGCCGCGAAGGCGCCCGCGTCACGGCGGAACAGGGTGTTGGACAGCGAGCAGTCGCCCCAGGAGAAGCCGGTGAGGTGCATCCGGACGATCAGGGCGGCCAGCGCGTCGAGCAGCCTGTTCATGGTCTCGGGCCGCAGCACGTGCGAGAAGAGCGCGCGGTAGGGCAGCGAGAACTGCAGGTGACGGGTAATCAGCACGCTCTCCAGCGGCTCGCCCTCGTCGTCCACGCGGTCGGTGACGATGCCGATCGCCTTCACGGCCGGGAACTCGATGCGTTCGAGCGCGCGGAGCAGGTCGTACTCCTTCTCCGCGATCTTCTCCCGCGTCTCCTTGAGCGCGTAGACGGTGTCGTTGAGCTTGACGAACCGGACGATGTGCCGCGAGATGCCCTGCGGCAGGGCGACCAGGTGATCGGCGGGCCAATGCTCGAGCGGCACGCTCCACGGCAGGTCGAGCAGAGCCGGGTCGATGAGGGCGGACGTGATGCGCACGATGCCCAGTGTGCCTCGCCGAGGCGGCGCGTCGCTGTCGTACGTGGCTCGTTACACAGCAGGAGATCCGACGAGCTGGTGACATCGGGGACGGGAGTTGAATGTGCGACGCGCGGTAGGCATCGTCGCCGGGGCCTGTGCCCTGGCACTGGCTGGGACTGCTGGGGCTGTGGTGTGGTCGGGGGCGGAACCCGGGGACAGGACGGTCGGCACCTGGCACGATGCGGTCGCGGCGGATGCCTCCCGTACGCCGGTGTCGCTCTCGCAATCGGCTTCGGCGGCCCCTTCGTCGGCTGCCTCGGCGGCCCCGAGTGCGGCACCCGTCCTGTCTGGGAGCGCGCCCACCGCGGCTCCTTCGCCGGAAGTCGGCGGGGAGCGGATCCACGAGTCGGCCACGGTCGACCCCGAGGTGGAGGACGGCAGGCAGCGCGTCGGTGAGCTGCTCGACGTCGACGCCCTGCTCGGCTACGGCAAGCCGGAGCGCCGGGTCTTCCACTACCCGGAGGCCTCCTACGTCAAGCTGCACTTCAGCCGGATGGCGATGCTGCCGGGCGACTACGTCACGGTGTCGGATGCCAAGGGCACGGAGAGCTACCGGTACGACGCTCCGAAGCTGCTGAGCGCGGACAAGTGGGCCATGTCGGTCACCGGCGACACCGCCGTCCTGGAGGTGCACCGGGCCGGCGGCGGCCTGGTGAACAAGCTGCTCGGGAGCCTCGGCGTCGAGGTCGACAAGGTCGCGCGCGGCTACACCCGGCGGGAGCAGGCCCGGGCGCCCGGTGCCGAGCTGCCGACGCCGGGCCGCAGCGGGCGCGAGGAGTCGGTCTGCGGCAGCGACGAGAGCACGGACGCGGTCTGCTACAGATCGGCGGACCCGGTCGCCTACACGCGCTCCAAGGCCATCGCGCGTCTCCTGATCAACGGCACGGAGTTGTGCACCGGCTGGCGGATCGGCGCGAAGAACCGGATGCTGACCAACAACCACTGCTTCGACAACTCGAACGACGCGTACGAGACCGAGGTCTGGTTCAACTACCAGTGCGCCAAGTGCGGCGGCTACGACGTCTTCCGGCCCACCAAGGTCTGGGCCGACAAGGTGCTGGCCACCGACCGGACGCTGGACTACACGCTGTTCACCACCGAGCACTTCGAGGCGGTACGCAAGTTCGGGTTCCTCAGCCTGGACACCGGCCGCCCGGCGCAGGGCCAGGAGCTCTACGTGCCCCAGCACCCGGCCGGCGAGCCGACCCGGATCGCGGGCCGCCGCGGCGAGAAGGCGGGCACCTGCTCGGTCGTAGACAACGCGTTCGACGGGTACGCGGCGAACTCCGACGTCTCGTACTACTGCGACACCGAGGGCGGGTCGAGCGGCAGCCCGGTGCTGTCCCGGCGGACCGACAAGGTGGTGGCCCTGCACCACTTCGGCGGCTGCCCCAACTCGGGGGTGCGCGCCGATCTGATCCACGAGAAGGTCAAGGGCTTTCTCTGACCCGGTAGCTTGAGGGCATGGAGACAGCCGTCGAACCCCGCAGTGACCAGCGTGTCCGCCACTGGTGGCCGGATGCGCTGCTGCTGGCGGGGTTCGTCGCGCTGACCGTGGCGCTGGCCCGCGGCCACCTGCTGGCGCTCGACGTCGCCGTGGCCGACTGGGTCGACGCGCACCGGCCGGCCCCGGTCTACTGGACCCTGCGGGTGTTCAACTACCTGGGCCAGGGCGGCCAGGTGCTGATGCCGCTCGCGATCATCCTGGCCGGGCTCGCCGCGTGGCGGCTGCGCTCGGTCCGGCCGCTGCTGCTGTTCGCGGGCGGCTTCGTGCTGACCTATGTCACGATCGGCCCGCTGAAGATCTGGCTGGACCGGGCCGCCCCGCACTTCGTGGGCGCCGACCCGGAGATCCTGTTCAATCCGGCCGCGTCCGGCAGGTACGCGATGAGCTATCCCAGCGGCCACGTCGCCAACGCGATCGTCTGGTACTTCGTCATCGTGACCCTGCTCAACCTGGTCCTGCGGCGGCCGCTCAGCGACCGGGCCACGCTGATCCTGCGCGTCGCCCCGCCGGCGATCGTCTTCCTGACGACGACCTACCTGGCCTACCACTGGATCACGGACTCCGTGGCGGGCCTGCTGCTCGGCCTGGTCCTGGAACGGATCATGAGAAGGGTGCCGTGGGGTCTACACCCACGCGCCGGCGCGCATGACCCGCTTGACCTGCAGGTCCGGCGTTAGGACGACCAGGTCCGCACGGAGGCCGGCCTCGATGGCCCCGGTCTCGTCGGACAGGCCCAGCACCCGGGCCGGCGTCGTCGCCGCCATCGCGGCCGCTGTGGGCAGGCCCAGACCCGCTCGCACGGCCCGGCGGAACGCGGCGTCCATGGTCAGCGTGCTGCCGGCGATCGAGCCGTTGCGGGTCAGCCGGGCCACCCGGCCGGCCACCGTGACCGGCTGCCCGCCGAGCTCGTAGTCGCCGTCGGGCATGCCGGCCGCGTCCATCGCGTCGGTGATCAGGGCGGCGCGGTCCGGCCCGGTCGCGTGGGCCGCGAAGCGCAGCGTGCCGTCGTGCAGGTGGACGCCGTCGGCGACCAGCTCGCACACGATGCCGGGGGAGTCGAGCAGCGCCACGACCGGGCCCGGCTCGCGGTGGTGCATCGGGGGCATGCCGTTGAAGACGTGGGTACCGACTGTCGCGCCCGCCTGCACACCTGCGAGGACCTGCTCGTACGCGGCGTCGGTGTGCCCGATCGCCGCGATGATCCCGCGTTCGGCCAGGAAGCGGATCGCCTCGAGCGCGCCGGGCAGTTCCGGGGCGATGGTCACCATCCGGACCGTGCCGGTCTCGGTCAGCGTCGCCAGCTCGTCGAGGGACGGGTCGCGCAGGAACTCCGGGTTCTGGGCGCCGCAGCGGACGGCACTCAGGTACGGGCCCTCGAAGTGCAGGCCCGCGATCGCGCCGCTGTCGACCAGGGGCCGGTAGGCGGCCGTGGCGTCGCGCATCAGCTCGTACGGGGAGCTGACCAGGCTGGCGAGCATCGTGGTGGTGCCGTGCGCGAGGTGGAACGCGGCCGCGGCGGCGGCGTCGGCCACGTCGCCGCGGGTGAACGTGTGGCCGCCGCCGCCGTGGCAGTGCAGGTCCACGAAGCCGGGCACGATGATGTCGTCGCCCTCGTGCTCCCCGGCCTGCTCCTCGACCGCCAGGATGGTGGGGCCGTCGACCTCCACGAAGCCGGGCACCACCGCGCCCGGCCGGACGACGCGGCCGTGGATTGTGGTCATCGGGTCTCCAGGTGATCCAGGGCCAGCAGGGCCGAGCCGAGACAGCCCGCGGTGTCGCCGAGCTCGGCGCGGACGATGCGGGGCATCCGGTGGAACGTGACCCGGGCCGCGAGCTCGGCGCGCAGCGGGGTGAGCAGCGCCTCCCCGGCCTGCGCGAGCCCGCCGCCGAGCACCAGGATCCCGGCGTCGTAGAGCGCCTGCGCGGTCAGCAGCCCGTCGGCGAGGGCCTCGGTCGCTTCCTTCCAGACGCGCGTGGCCAGCTCCTCGCCGGCGGCGGCGCGGGTTGCCACGTCGTAGGCGGTCACGCCGGTGCCGCCCGAAATTTCGGTGTATCTCCGGCCTACTGCGCTGGCCGAGGCGAGGGATTCCAGGCAGCCGTACGCGCCGCAGCCGCACGCCGGTCCGCCGGGGCGCACGATGATGTGGCCCAGCTCGCCCGCGGCACCGTGCGCGCCGGTCGCCGCGACGCCGTCCACGACGTGGGCGGCCGCGATGCCTGTACCGATCGCGAGGAACAGCACGTGCCGCTCGCCCCGCCCCGCGCCCAGGCGGGCCTCGGCGATGCCGCCGACCCGGACGTCGTGGCCCAGCGCCGTCGGCAGTCCGAGCCGCCGCTCGGCCAGCGCGCGCAGCGGGACGTCGCGGAAGCCGACGTTGGTCGACCACACCGCCGTACCCGCGGCCTCGTCGAGGCGGTGGCCGCCGACCTCGCCCGCGCGCGCCGCATCGATCTGGCGGTCTACGACCTCGTGGA
>CAKUMG010000510.1 GCA_934667465.1 uncultured Actinoplanes sp.
GCGTCAAGGGCCGCGCCCTCGCCGCCCCGCAGCCCGCGCCGGCCGACGTGCTGCCTGCCACCGATCGCCCGGTGGCCGCCGAGGCGATCCCGCCCGCGCGCCGGACCAAGGAAGTGACCGGCAAGCGCACCGCGACCACCAAGACGTGGCAGCTGGCCGACGGGCGGCTGCAGACCGAGACCAGCCGCGAGCCGGTGCACTACCGCGACGGCAAGGGCAAGTGGCAGGACATCGACACCCGCCCGGTCGCGACCACGGCCGCCGGCTACCGCTTCGCCGCCACCCGCAACGCGTTCGGCAGCAGCTTCGGCGACCGCAGCGACCGGCTGCTCAAGTACACGCTGCCCGGCGGGCACGGGCTCACGATGGGCCTCGGCGGCGCCACCCGCGCGGTGCGCCCCACCGCGAACGGCAACGAGATCACCTTCGCGGACGCCGCGGGCGGCGGCGCCGACATCGTGTACGAGCTCACCCGTACGGCGGTCAAGGAAAAGATCGTCCTCCCGCACAAGGGCGCCAACAGCTGGACGTTCACGCTCGACCTCGACAAGGTCCGCGCGGTGCCGCAGCCGGACGGCTCGGTGTCCTTCCACGCCACCGACGGCACCGAGAAGGTCCTGTTCACGCTCCCCAAGCCGTACATGTACGACAGCCGTCCCGACCCGGAGTCGGTCACCGGCACCACGTTCAGCCAGGCCGTGACGCAGAAGGTCACCCAGGACGGCGACCGCACCCTGGTCACTGTCACCGCCGACCCGGCGTGGCTGAACAGCCCGGACCGGGTGTGGCCGGTGGTCGTCGACCCCACGGTGAAGCTGCAGCCCACGCTCGGCAAGGCGCAGGACGTCATGCTCGCCTCGGCCGAGCCGACAGTGAACTACGACAACCTGTGGCGGCTGTCCGCCGGTGTGAACAGCGCCGGCACGTACCGGTCGCTCACCAAGTTCGACCTGTCGCACATCCCGGCGGGCACGCAGCTCGACAACGCGCAGCTGCAGATGTACTACGACCAGACGTTCGGTGACGCCGACACCTTCGAGTCCGTGTTCGAGGCCCGCCGGGTGACCGCGCCGTGGACCGAGACGGGTGCCACGTGGGGCAACGCGGCCGCGAACTTCGGCGAGGTCGGCGAGAACCGCGAGCGGGTCGACGACACCAACGGCAGCAAGGTGACCCGGGTCGGCGCCTGGATCAGCCGGAGCAGCGCCACCGACAAGACCCAGGCGATCAACGGCTCCTACCTGCTCAACGTCGGCGCCAAGACCGGCGAGTCGGTGACCTGGGTGCCGCGGCTCACCGAGAGCGGCCAGTACGAGGTGCAGGTGCACTACGTGGCGGGCAAGGACCGCGCCACCAACGCCCCGTACACCGTGCACTACGACGGCGGCACGGCGGTGCGCCCGGTCAACCAGGTCACCGGCAGCGGCAACGGCACCTGGGTCCCGATCGGCACGTACGCGTTCAAGGCCGGCACCACGCACAAGGTCGTGCTCGGCGGCGTGGCCGGCAAGGAGGTCTCCGCCGACGCCATCCGGCTCGTCAAACGCGGCGAGGCGACCAAGCCCAAGAAGGCCACCAACGCCTGGCACTCGTTCAGCGTCCGCTCGATCGTGCAGGGCTGGCTCGACGGCGAGGCGAACCACGGCTTCATGGTCAAGGCCAAGAACGAGACGCAGGTGTACGGAGGCCCGCGCTACGAGAGCGGCGACTACTCCTACAACGGGCAGGACGACCACGGACCCAAGCTGCTGCTGACCTGGGGCCGGCCCGGCGTCGCCCTCGACCCGGTGACCACCGTGCGCGCGACCGGGGCCGAGCTGTCCTGGTCCGAGTACGCCGACCCGTCCTCCTCGCCCGACGACGACCTGCTCGAGTACGAGGTGCACGCGAGCAAGGAGCAGGGCTTCTGGCCGTCCGCGGCGACCCTCGTCGCCCCGGTCCGCGCCGGGCGTACCCGCTACGCCGACACCCGCGGCACCCCGGGCGACAAGCTGTTCTACACGGTGGCCGTGCGCACCCGCGACGGTGAGCTGCTGCCCTCGCCGACCGCGCTGGCGCAGCTGCCCCCGGCCGGCCAGGTCGTCAAGTTCTTCGGCGACGCGGCCGACAACACGCTGACCAGCGCCAAGCCCACCAGCAACTGGGACGTGCTCGACTCCGGCGGCGAGCTGCAGGTCGGCAACAAGGGCGAGACGTACGGCACCAGTCGCGCCGTGGTGAAGTTCCCCGACGTGACGGGGCTGCCGCCCAAGGCGAAGGTGCTCCAGGCCGAGGTGGGTCTGTGGGGCTGGTTCGCGGCGGGAGCCAATATCGGCGCGATGCCGTTCGAGCTGCGCGGGCTCACCCGCGACTTCAACGAGAGCACCTCCACCTGGAACAGCGCCCAGAGCGGCACGGCCTGGACCACCGCCGGCGGCGACGTCGAGAGCACCGTGCAGTCCACTGTCGCCTCGATCGACGGCGAGCCCGGCTGGACCAAGTGGGCCGCCACGCCCCTCGTGCAGCGCTGGGTCGACACGCCCAGCAGCAACAAGGGCGTCCTCGTCAAGCTCGCCAACGAGGCCGGTACGGCCGAGCAGCGCTCGCTGTTCCTCTCCGCCGAGGCGCCCGAGGCGTCGTTGCGGCCCCGGCTGCGCGTCGTCTACACCGCGCCGGACAGCGCCAGCACCTACCACGCGCCCACCACGCCCGGCCGGATGATCCCGGACGACCGGTACCTCGTGCCGGTCACGCTGACCAACACCACCGGCGCGATCTGGTCGCCCGCCGACTGGGTGCTCTCCTACCGCTGGCAGCGGCGTGACGGCACCGACGTCACGACCGCGGGCAACCGCATCGAGACCGCGCTGCCGTCGGCGCAGGCCCCGGGCGGGGTGGTCACCGTGACCGCCACCGTGCGGGCCCCCGACTCCGGCTCCGACGGCGACCGGCGCGAGCCCTACGTGCTCAAGTGGGAGCTGCGCAACAAGACCACGAACCAGTGGCTGTCGCAGACCACCACGATCGAGCCCCTCGACCAGACCGTCGCCGTCGAGGACCCGACCTCCGACCAGCTCGGGCTGGAGAAGTTCTACCACTACGCCGGTGGCGGGGCCGGCGCCGGCGCGACCGTGATGGTGAACCAGTTCTCCGGCAACGCGGTCGTCGGCTACAACCCGATCAGCAACCCCAGCCAGGGTGTGACCACGTTCGCCCGGCTCACCTACAACAGCCAGGACACCTCCACCTCGTACGCGGGACTGGGCTGGTCCTTGTCCGCCTCGAGCACCGTGCGCCTCGGCTCGCCGCTGGAGTTCCGCGGCGGCGACGCCACCTGGCCGCAGCAGGTGGCCATGACGGACGGCGACGGCACCACGCACCTGTTCAACCTGGACAAGCACGACAGCACGAACACCGCCGACTGGCGCTACATCCAGCCCGCCGGGGTGCACACCTATCTGCAGCGCACCGGCAGCGGCGACAGTACCCAGGCCTGGACGATGACCCGGCCGGACCGCAGCCAGTTCGTGTTCGACGAGCAGGGCTACCAGACCGCCGTGCGCGAGCGGAACGGCAACCGGCTCGACTTCACGTACGAGCGGCGCACCGCCGGCAACCGGACCGTGAGCGTGCTGCGGCACCTGACCGACACCGCCGGGCGGCGCACGCTGACCCTCGACTACTACGCGGCGGGTGACGCGTACGAGGCCTATGTCGACGGCAGCAAGCAATCGCTGACCAACCTGCAGAACCCGCGGATCGTCGACCAGGTCCGGTCGATCACCGACATCGGCGGCCGCAAGCTGGCGTTCGTCTACAGCGACGCCGGGCTGCTGCGCGAGGTCGTCGACGGGGCCGGCGGCGGCGACGCCAAGACGTTCCGCATCTTCTACGACGAGTCGGACGGGCCGGAGAACGCCCGGCTGACCGCGATCTCCGACCCGCGCGGCTCGGCGGGCACGAAGCTGGCCTACAACGAGCCGGGCGACGCGTTCCAGCAGGGCAAGGTCAACACGATCACCGACCGGCTCAACCGGCCGATGTTCTTCGAGTACGCCGACCCGGACGGCGGCGCCAGCGGCGCGGTCACCGCGACGGTGACCGACGCGAAGGGCCGCATCACCGAGAACGCCATGGACGGGTACGGGCGGGTCACCCGCATCGTCGACGCCAAGCAGCGCACCACGCTGCTCGGCTGGGACGCCGACAACAACGTCACCCGGCTCGAGGAGCCCGGCGGCGCGGTCACCACGTGGCGCTTCGACCAGACCACCGGCTACCCCCTCGAGATGCGGGACCCGGAGGCGAACAAGAACAACACGCCCGCCACCCGGATGGGCTACCAGTTCGGGCTCGCCGGGCACACCGCGGACCTCACCGAGAAGGTCTCCCCGGAGGGGCGGCGCTGGCTGTTCGCCTACGACGCGGTCGGCAACCTCACCTCGGTCACCGACCCGAAGGGCACGGCCAGCGCGACCGCCGGCGACTACGCGACCAGCTACACCTACGACAGCGCCGGGCGGATGCTCACCAGCACCGACGCCAACGACAACGTCACCACGTTCGCGGACTACGACGTCGTCGGCTACCCGAGGACGATCACCGACGCGCTGACCAACAGCACGAAGTACACGTACTCGGCGACCGGTGACGTCCTCACCGTCACCGACCCCAAGTCGGCCACCTCGACGTACACGTACGACGGGTTCCGCCGGCCGCTGACCACGCGGACCCCCAAGGACGCCGCGGCCGGGCGCTACATCACCACGCCCGCCCCGGTCTACGACAAGAACGACAACGTCCTGGAGTCCACGTCGCCGACCGGGGCGAAGACGACAGCCACCTACGACGCGCTCGACCGGCAGAGCACGGTCACCACGCCCAAGGACACCAGCGGCTCGGACGCGCCGGTCACCCGCTACGACTACGACCAGGTCGGCAACCTGTCCCGGATCGTCGAGCCCAAGGGCACGCTGACCCCCGCCGACACGCAGGACTTCGTCACCAGCTACGTCTACAACGAGCTCAACCAGGTGACCGACGTCGTCGACGCGCTCGGTGGCCGGGTCAGCGTCACCTATGACCTGGCCGGCGACATGGTCGCGCAGTACGACCAGCGCAAGAACGCGACGGCGGACACCACCGACTACACCACGAAGTTCACCTACGACCTCAACCACCGGCGCCGGACCACGATCGACGCCAAGGGGTTCACCACCGCCCAGGTCTACGACAGGGACGGCAACCCCACCGAGACCGTGGATCAGGACGGCAACC
>CAKUMG010000511.1 GCA_934667465.1 uncultured Actinoplanes sp.
GGTACACCGGCCCATGCGGACCGGTGGCGGCGGCGAGCGCCAGCGCGAAGGCGATCACTTGGGCTGCTTCAGCGCGAGATCGTGCAGCTCGGTGCCGGCCATCAGCGACCGATCGCGATCACGGGCCGGCGCGCGGGGTCGAGGCGGACGAGCGTCCCGGCGGCGACCAGCTCGTCGGTGAGGCGGGTCCATTCGTCGTCGGAGCCGTCGCACCACTCCACCCGGTCGGGCAGGGTGAGCGCGGCCACCTCCCGCACCCAGGCGAGCAGGCGGGGATGGGAGGTCGGGGGAACGGGCATGGTGAGTCCCTTCGGTCCGCGTTGACCTGTGACGGGTCGGGCCGGTCGCTTCTTCGCGGCACCGTCACGGGATTCACGTCAGCCTATGCGTGAAATCCTCGGCGGAAGCTGTGGAAGACCGCACAATCTTCGGCTCGTGTGCGCACTGACGATCGAATCTTCACCGTTCGACGCAGGTCTGCGCAGGGAGCGCTCCCACTTTCGTGAAATGGACATAACGCCCTAAGCTGGGTGTTAACCGGTCTTTCCTCCCACACCCCCGTGACCAGGAGGCAGCAATGTCGATGCCGGCCGATCCCGGCCCCGCGGACGCCGACACCGATCTGCTCGCCGCGGTGCGCGCCGGTGACACCGCCGCGTACGGCGTCCTCTACGAGCGGCACCGGTCCGCGGCGCGGGCGCTGGCGCACGGCCTCGTCGCCGACCCGGCGGACGCGGACGATCTGGTCGCCGAGACGTTCGCCAAGGTGCTCGCCGCCCTGCGGGCCGGCCGGGGACCCCTGGTCGCGTTCCGGGCGTACCTCAACACGACGCTGCGGCACGTCTGTTACCACCGCGCCCGCCGGGACCGGCGGCTCGAGTTCACCGACGACCTGACGCGCTACGACGAGGGCCAGCCGTTCCTCGACCCGGCCCTCGACCGGCTCGAGCGCACCTACGCCGCCCGGGCGTTCCAGGCGCTGCCCGACCGGTGGCGGGACGTGCTGTGGCGTACGGAGGTCGAGGGCGCGAGCCCGGCGGAGGTCGCACCGCAGCTCGGGCTCACCCCGAACGCGGTGGCCGTGCTCGCCCACCGGGCCCGGGAGGGGCTGCGCCGCCTCTATCTGCAGCAGCACGTGGCGGTCGCCGACCCACCCGAGTGCCGGTGGGCCGGCGAGCGGCTGGGCGGCCGGGTCCGCGGGCATCTCGCCCCGCGCGACGCCGGCCGGCTCGACACCCACCTGGCGTGGTGCTCCGCCTGCCGCGCACAACTCGACGAGGTGACCGAGATAAACCAGACTCATCACCGTCCGTACCGACAGCGTCAGCATGCGTCACCGGCCGATTAAGAGTCGCTCACGAAATCGGCGTCGCGTGACGCGCGCCGGTACTCTCGGACGCGTGCCTGCCGCCAGACTTTTGCCCGCGCTCCGGGCACGCTTCGGTTCGCTCGTGCGCGAGGTCGGCAAGTTCGGCACCGTCGGCGGCATCGCGTTCGCCATCGACTTCGCGATCTTCAACGTCCTGCTCTACGCCGGCGCCGAGTCGCTGCTGGCCAAGACCGGGTCGACGATCATCGCCACGACCTTCGCCTTCGTCGGCAACCGCTACTGGACCTGGCGGGACCGCGAGCACACCAACATGGCCCGGCAGTACACCATGTTCTTCCTGCTCAACGCCGTCGGCCTGGGCATCGGGCTGGCCTGCCTGGCGATCAGCCACTACGGCCTCGGCTCGATCTGGCCCGAGTTCCAGACGCCGCTCGCGGACAACATCTCCGGCCAGCTGGTCGGCACCGCCGTCGGCACGCTGTTCCGGTTCTGGTCCTACCGCCGCTTCGTGTTCGGCGAGGCACCAGCGGCCGCTCCGGTCACCCCGGCAGTGCCGCCGCACCCGGCTCCGCAGCCCGGCGTGGAGGCCCAGCAGCCCACCCACCCGGCCGCGCCCAGCGCCGTCCGGCGCGTGTGACGAAGGAGTCCCGCCCCCGGCTCGCTCCCTCGCTTCTGCCCTTCCCCCCGTAAGGTTGCCCAATGCCCTCTGGCCGTTCGCTGAAGGATCGTCTGCGCACCCTCGCCCCCGAGGCCCTGTCCTTCGGCGCGATCGGTGCCGCGAACACCGCCCTCTACATGGCGATCACCTGGGCCCTGCTGCCCATCGGCGCCGTGAAGGCGAGCGTGGTCGCGACGGTGATCACCACCTCGCTCGCCTACCTCGCGAACCGCTTCTGGACCTACCGCCACCACGCCCGCAGCGCGCTCCGCCGCGAGTACACCCTGTTCTTCGGGTTCAACCTGGTCGGCATGGTGATCCAGTCCGGCGCGGTCACGATCGGCAAGTACGGGTTCGGCCTGACCGAGGAGAACGACGCCGTCCTGTTCATGGGCGTCACCGTGCTCGGCATCGCGGTCGCGACCGTCTTCCGGTTCTGGGCCTACCGCACGTTCGTGTTCCTCAAGCCGCCGGTCGACGGTCACGAGGCCACGGTCGCCGAGCTGGACGTCGCGGCCGGGCTCGCCGAGCTCAGCGCCGAGGCGGAGGGCCGTCTGGACGAGCGGATCGCCAGGGAAGTCGCGGCCCAGCGCCGCGCTGTCTGACGACCGGCGACTCCTCGGCCTCCTCGTCGTCGTCCTCCGGCCGCAGCTCGCGGTCGGTCTCGATGAGCTCGTAGAGGGTCGTCTGCACCTCCTGCACACGCGGCACGGAGGCCAGCACCGCGGACTGCTCCCCGATCGAGTCGATCGTCAGGGTGCCGCAGCCGAACGCGCGGTCGAGCAGCGACTGGTGCGCCAGGTGATCGTTGACCCGGTTGAGCGGCAGGTCCCGCCGCTCCCGGGCCACCACCCCGTCCTGCAGCAGGATGCGCTCGTCGGTGAAGACGTAGTGGGTCGCGCGCCACACCAGCAGCGGCCACACCCCGCGCCGGACGGCGAGCCAGAGCGCGATCGCCGCGACCACGCACACCCCGATGAGCCCGCCCCGGTCCGGGGGCAGCATCACCCAGGCCATGATCAGCACGCCGAGACAGCCGAGCAGCACGAGCACCGGCCGCACCGCCGTCCGGGCATGCGGGTGCAGGTGGAGGACGACCTCCTCCTCGTCGGTCAGGACGTCGTCCGGAAAGGGCACCCGCTCAGCGTACGTGCAGCACGTCACCCGCGGAGACGCGATTCTCGGCACCGTCCGCCGAACGGATCACGAGCTGCCCTTCACCGTCCACGTCGGTCACCGCGCCGAGCAGCTCCCCGCCACCGGGCAGGAGCACCCGCACGTCACGCCCGATGGTCGAGCATTCCCGCCGGTACGCCGTGAGCAGCCCGCACATCTCCGCATCCCCGCCGGCCTCGCGCCACCCCAGGTACCACTGCGCGACGCCCCGCAGCAGCGCCCGCAGCAGCGGATCCCGGTCGGTGTCCGTCGCGCCCGCCACCAGCAGTGACGTGGCCGGGAAACCGTTCGTGGGCGGCAGCTCCGCGGCCTTCGTGCTCACGTTGAGACCGATACCGACCACCACCGCGTCGCCGGAGGCCTCGGCGAGGATCCCGGCCGCCTTCCCGTAGCTGCGGTCCTCGGCCGGGCTGACGAGCAGGTCGTTCGGCCACTTCAGGGCGACGTCGAGATCGGAGACCCGCCGTACGGCCTCCAGCAGCGCGACCCCGGTCAGCAGCGGCAACCATCCCCACGTGCGCTGCGGAGCGGGCGCCCACCCGCGCCCGGCATCGGCCGCGCCGGGACGCAGCAGCACGCTCAACGTCAACCCGGCCCGCGGCGGCGACACCCACTGCCGGTCCCGCCGGCCCCGCCCGGCCACCTGCTGCTCGGCGACGACGACCAGACCCTCCCCGGCCCCGGCACCGGCCGCGCGCACCACGTCGGCGTTCGTGGACCCGGTCTCCGCCACCACGTCCAGCTGCCGCCAGAACCCGCCCGGCACGACCAGCGCCCGTTGCAGGGCGCGCGCGGCCAGCGGCGGGCGACTGAGGTCGGCGTACGGCGACGAGGGCATCGCATCAGCGTATCCGCCCACTTTTAAGTGCGTACTTCACCGCGGGCCGGATCGGCGGCACGCTGGACCCCGGGACGCCGCTCAGCCCGGCGAGGTGTCCCGCAGCCTCTTGAGGCGGCGGTGAGCCCGGTCCGTCAGGGCCATCACTTCTGGCTGCGGGTCATCGTCGGCATCCCTCATCACGTCAGCTTTCCGGAAAGGCGAATCCATGTCGGTCCATCACGCAGATTCCGTCACCGTCACCGTCCTCGGTCTGGGGCCGATGGGTCGTGCCCTCGCGGGCGCGTTCCTGCGCTCTGGGGCGCGGACCACGGTCTGGAACCGCACACCCGGCCGGGACCGGGACCTGGTCGCCGCGGGTGCGGCCGGCGCCCGATCGGCACAGGAGGCGGCCGCCGCGAGCGGGATCGTCGTGGTGTGCGTGCGGAACTACGACGCGTCGGACGGGATCCTCCGGCACGATGCCGTCACCGCCGCGCTGCGAGGGCGCACTGTGGTGAGCCTGTCGGCGGACACCCCGGACCGGGCACGGGAGACCGCACGCTGGGCGGACGAGCACGGCATCGGCTACCTGGACGGTGCGATCATGACACCGGTCACCACCATCGGTACGCCGTCAGCGGTGTTCCTGCACAGCGGCCCGGCCGGGCTCTACGAGCAGCACCGGTCCACGCTGGAACGGCTCGGCGGCACGCACACCCACGTCGGCGACGACATCGGGCGGGCCGCGGCCCACGACATCGCACTGCTCGACATCTTCTGGACGGCGATGGCCGGGTACGCCCATGCGCTCGCCCTGGCCGCGGCGGAGGGGATCACCGCGGAGCAGCTGGCACCGTTCGCGGCCGGGATCGGGGAGATCCTCCCCCCGATCTTCCGGGAGGGCGCCGCGGAGGTGGACCGGGGAGCGTTCCCCGGCAGCGACAACCCCATCACCTCCGCCGCGTCGTCCATGGCGCACATCGTGGACACCGCCGAGGCGCACGGCATCGACGCGGGCGTCATGCGGGCGGCCGAGGGTCTGGCCCGCCGGGTGATCGGGCGTGGCCACGGCGGGGACGGATTCCTGCGGATCACCGAGCTTCTCGCCGCCCGCTGAGCCGGGCGGGCCCGGGTCAGCTCCTCGCCGCCGGCTGAGCCGGGCGGGCCCGGGTCAGCTCCTCGCCGCCGGCTGAGCCGGGCGGGCCCGGGTCAGCCGGGCTCGGCGGCGTGGCGGCTGACGTAGACGTTGCTGCGCGGCTCGGAGG
>CAKUMG010000512.1 GCA_934667465.1 uncultured Actinoplanes sp.
GTCCTGCAGCTCGCTGACGAGATGCTCCAGCCCGATGATCCGCTTGATGCCGGCCAGGTTGACGCCCTCGTCCTGGCTCAGCTTCTGGACCTCGCGCAGCAGCGCCACATCGCGCTCGCTGTAGCGGCGGCCGCCGCCACCGGCCCGGCCGGGCTGGACCAGGCCGAGCCGGTCGTACTGCCGCAGGGTCTGCGGGTGCATCCCGGCGAGCTTCGCGGCGACGGAGATGATCAGGACCTTCGCGTCGGAGGCCTGCTCCACCGAGATGCTGATCTCTTCATACATGTGCCACCTCCTCGACGTGCAGGTGCCCGGTCAATCCTGATTATCCCCGGCGCAGCCGGGCTTCGATACGGCCGCGCTCCGCCGTCGGCGTGAGCTTGGCGAACTGCTCGAGCGCGTCGCGGGCCTCGCCCGAGACCCCGGACGGGACCTGGACCTCGAGCGTGACCAGCAGGTCGCCGGCCTGGCCGTCGCGCCGCTGCACGCCCTTGCCCCGGGCCCGCAGCGTCCGCCCGCTGGGCGTGCCCGGGGGCACCCGCAGCGTCACCGGGCTGTCCAGCGTGGGCACCCGCAGGTCGGTGCCGAGGACCGCCTCCGCGAAGGAGATCGGCACGGTCAGCGTGATGTCGTCGCCGGTGCGGCCGAACAGGTCGTCGGGGCGCACCCGGACCTGCACATACAGGTCGCCGGCCGGACCGCCCTTCTCCCCGGGCTCACCGCGCCCGCTGAGCCGGATCCGCTGCCCGTCGGCGACGCCGGCCGGGAACCGGACGTTGATCGTGCGGTTCTTGGTGACCCCGCCCGTGCCCCGGCACTCCGGGCACTTCTCGTCCACGATGTTGCCCGCGCCCTGGCACTCCCGGCAGGGCTCGGAGAAGCTGAACGACCCCTGATTGCGGGAGATCAGCCCGGATCCGTGGCACTGCGGGCAGGTCCGCGGCTGGGTGCCGGGCTTGGCCCCGTTGCCGTGGCAGGTGTCGCAGACGCCCGGCGAGCGCAGCGTCAGCGGCAGGGTCGTGCCCTGGACGGCGTGCGCGAAGTCGAGCGTGACCTCGGCCTCGACGTCCCGGCCGCGCTGCGGGCCACGCCGGCCCGCTGCCCCGCCGGCACCGCCGCCGGAGAAGATGGAGCTGAAGATGTCGGAGAACCCGGCGCCGCCGAACCGGCGGTCACCCGCTCCCCCGGCACCCGCCGCGCCCGCGCCGGCACCGCTGAAGCCGCCGAACAGGTCGGACGGGTCGAACTGCGATCCGCTGCCCCCGGCCCGGGCGCCCCGGCGGAACGCGCCGGAGCCGAACAGGGAGCGCATCTCGTCGTACTCTTTGCGCTTCCGGTCGTCCGAGAGCACGTCGTAGGCCTCGGACGCGGCCTTGAACCGGTCCTCGGCCTCGGTATTGCCGGGGTTGTGGTCCGGGTGGTTCTCCCGGGCCAGCTTCCGATACGCCTTCTTGATCTCGTCGGTGGAGGCGGACTTGCCCACCCCGAGAACGGCGTAGAAGTCCTTCTCCAGCCAGTCCTTCGAACTCATGCAGTCCACCTCCTCACCGAACGCCGCCCGCCGTGACCGCGGCGGCCGGCGCCGGGGTCACGGGGGAAGCGGTTCACTCGCATGCCGGTCGTCCCGCCCGCCGGCCGGCGGGCGGGACGCGTGTCGGTCACTCGGGGTCGGCGACCGCGACCATCGCGGGCCGCAGCAGCCGCTCGCCCAGCTGGTAACCGCGGCGCATCACGTCGATGCACGCGGTCTCCGTGACGTCGGGCGACGTCAGGTGGGCGACCGCCTCGTGCCGGGTCGGGTCGAACGGGTCGCCCTTCTCGCCGAAGGCGACCAGCCCGAGCTTGCCGACCATCGCCGACAGCGACTCGGCGACGGCCGCGAAGGGCCCCACCAGATCGCCGTGCTCACGGGCCCGGTCGATGTCGTCGAGCACGGGCAGGAGCGCGGTCAGCACAGCACCCGTGGTCTGCTCGGCCGCGGCACTGCGGTCCCGGTCGACGCGCTTGCGGTAGTTGGCGTACTCCGCCGTGACCCGCTGCAGGTCGCGGGTGCGGTCCTCCAGCTCGGTCCGCAGGGCCTCGAGCTCCGCGCCGAGGCCCGGGGCCGCGGTCACCTCTTCCTCCGGCTCCTCGGCGGCGCGGTGCGCGCCGGCCTTGGGCTCCTTCGGATCCGCGGGCTCCGTGGCCTCCTCGGCTTTCTTGGTCAACGTGGTGTCACCCTTCACGTCGATCTTGCGGCGATCGCGGATGACGACGCGCTCGGTCGCCTGACCGTCGTTCTCGTCGTCCGCCCCGGTCACTTCTTGTCGTCCTCGACGATCTCGGCGTCCACGACGTCGTCAGCGCCGCCCTGCTTCGGGCCGGCCGCACCGGCCGCGCCGGGGGCACCGGCACCCGCAGCGCCCGCGGAACCGGCGCCGGGAGCACCCGCGTCGGCGTCCGGGCCGGGAGCGCCCTGCGCGCCGTCGGCCTGCTGCTGCGCGTAGAGCTGCGAGCCGGCCTGCTGCGAGACCGTGGCCAGCTTCTCGTGCGCCGCCTTGATCTTCTCGATGTCGCTGCCGCCCAGCGCGCCGCGCAGGTCGCCCAGCGCCTCGCTGATCTCGGTGCGGGCCTGCTCGGGAAGCTTGTCACCGCTCTCGGCGAGGAACTTCTCGGTCTGCCACTGCAGCTGCTCGGCGAGGTTCTTGGTCTCCGCGTCGTCCTTGCGCTGCTTGTCCTCGTCGGCGTGGTCCTGGGCGTCGCGCATCATGCGCTCGATGTCGTCCTTCGGCAGCGCGGAGCCGCCGGTGATCGTCATCTTCTGCTCCTTGCCGGTGCCCAGGTCCTTCGCGTGGACGTTCACGATGCCGTTGGCGTCGATGTCGAAGGTGACCTCGATCTGCGGCACGTTGCGCGGGGCCGGCGGGAGACCGGTCAGCTCGA
Source organism: uncultured Actinoplanes sp. (assembly GCA_934667465.1). Taxonomy (GTDB): domain Bacteria; phylum Actinomycetota; class Actinomycetes; order Mycobacteriales; family Micromonosporaceae; genus Actinoplanes. Next base: position 2,923 of record CAKUMG010000512.1, read on the forward strand.
AGGTGCCGAGCTTCTTGTTGTAGGCCGCGATCTCGCGCTCGCCCTGGAAGACCTGGATCAGCACGGACGGCTGGTTGTCGTCGGCCGTCGTGAAGACCTCGGAGCGCTTGGTCGGGATCGTGGTGTTGCGCTCGATGAGCTTGGTGAAGATGCCGCCCTTGGTCTCGATGCCCAGCGACAGCGGGGTCACGTCGAGCAGGAGGACGTCCTTGACCTCACCCTTGAGCACGCCGGCCTGCAGGGCGGCGCCGACGGCGACGACCTCGTCCGGGTTGACGCCCTTGTTGGGGTCGCGGCCGGTCAGCGACTTGACCAGGTCGGTGACGGCGGGCATGCGGGTCGAGCCGCCGACCAGGATCACGTGGTCGACGTCGGAGACCTTGACGCCGGCGTCCTTGATGGCCTGCTCGAACGGGCCCTTGCAGCGGTCCAGCAGGTCCTGCGTCATGCGCTGGAACTCGGCCCGGCTCAGGTTCATGTCCAGGTGCAGCGGGCCCGCGGCACCGGCCGTGATGTAGGGCAGGTTGATGCTGGTGGTGGTCGCCGCGGACAGCTCGATCTTGGCCTTCTCGGCGGCCTCCTTGAGCCGCTGGAGGGCCATCTTGTCCTGCGAGAGGTCGACGCCGTGCTCGCCGCGGAACGTCTTGACCAGGTGGTCGATGATCCGCTGGTCCCAGTCGTCGCCGCCGAGGTGGTTGTCACCGGAGGTCGACTTGACCTCGATGACGCCCTCGCCGAGCTCGAGCAGGGAGACGTCGAAGGTGCCGCCGCCGAGGTCGAAGACCAGGACGGTCTGCTCCTTGGAGCCCTTGTCGAGCCCGTACGCCAGGGCGGCGCCCGTGGGCTCGTTGACGATGCGCAGGACGTTGAAGCCCGCGATCTCGCCGGCCTCCTTGGTGGCCTGGCGCTGCGCGTCGTTGAAGTAGGCCGGGACGGTGATGACGGCGTCGGTCACCGTCTCGCCGAGGTAGGCCTCGGAGTCGCGCTTGAGCTTCATCAGCACCCGCGCGGAGATCTCCTGCGGCGTGTACTTCTTGCCGTCGATGTCGATGGACCAGGTGGTGCCGACCTCACGCTTGACCGAGCGGATGGTCCGGTCGGGGTTGGTGACCGCCTGGCGCTTGGCGACCTCGCCCACGAGAACCTCACCGTTGCGCGCGAAGGCGACGATGGACGGCGTCGTCCGGGAGCCCTCCGCGTTGGCGACGACGGTGGGCTCGCCTCCTTCCAGAACGCTGACGCAGGAGTTCGTGGTGCCGAGGTCGATGCCGACCGCACGTGCCATGTTCGCTTCCTCGCTTCTCAACGGCTGCAATGCTGACTTCGGTGGTTCTGAAGATCAGTGGTTCTGAAGATCGGGGCCACAAGTTGAGTGGACCGGACTCAATGATGCCACGGGATCACCAGACCGCAAGTGGAAGTTGAGTGTGTCAGGCGCAACTCTCGCGCCGAAGGTTCCTGTCCGGTCACGACGGGTGGGGTACCTGTTGTCTGCGATGCATAGATCGGGCACGCTTTACCCGTGACGACGCACGGTGACGCGGTCGGACCGTCGGCCATGCCCGCCGTGACCGACGAGCCCGCACGCAAGCCCAACGAGGAACGAGGCACAGACGTGCCCTCCCCGCACGAGGACGCGACTCCGTCGCCGGAACCGGCAGCTTCGCCGCAGCCGGAGGCAGCGCCGGAGCAGAAGGCTGCCCCGATGCCGGCCCCCGAGCCCGCGCCGGAGAAGGAGGCCGCCCCCGAGCCGGCTCCCGCTCCCGAGCCCGCCACGGACGACGAACCCGCCGACAAGGCCCCTGCCGACGAGCCCGCGGACGAAAAGGCCCCGGCCGACGAGCCCGAGGTCGCCAAGACCCCGGACGACAAGACCCCGGACGACGAGCCGGCGGACGACGAAACCCCGGCTGACAAGACCGCGGCCGAGGCTCCGGCTGACGAAGCCCCGGCCGACAAGGCTGCCGCCGACGAGACCCCGGCCGAGAAGGCCGCGGACGACGAAACCCCGGACGACGAAACCCCGGACGACAAGGCCACGGACGACAAGGCCACGGCTGACGAGGAGCCGGACGACGAGGGCGACGCCGGGGACGAGCCGACGGAGCCCGTCGCGGGGCGGCCGGAGTGGCCGCCGGCGAACGCCTCGACCGCGGGTAACACCGTGACGACCCAGAAGCGGCCGGCCACGCTCGACGACCTGGCCCCGCTGCCCGTCGCCACGCCCAGCACGGCGTCGGTGCCCACCATGGCATCGCCCACCCGCGCCGAGAGCCCGGCCACCCGGCCCACGCCCGCCGCATCGTCCACGCCCGGCCCGGCC
>CAKUMG010000513.1 GCA_934667465.1 uncultured Actinoplanes sp.
GCGCGGGAGAGCGCAGCGGGAGGCGCGGCGCGGCGGGAGGCGACGGGCGGTGTGGCGCGGGAGAGCGCGGCGGGCGATGGCATGCGACTGACGGGGAAGCGGTGGGCGGTGGCCGCGGTGGGCGGGGCGGTGACGGCCGGGACGCCGTGGCTGCTGCGGTACGGCTTCCCGGAGCCGACCGGTGCCCGTACGGTGCTCAGCCTGGTGTTTCTGGCCGTGCTGGTGCTCGTGGTCGCGCTGCTCGTGTGGCCGGCCGCGGAGGGAAAGCGCTATCTGCTCGTGCTGGCCGGGTCGCTGCTGCTCCTGCCCGTGGTGGCGTTGCCGGTGCTGGTGCTCACGATCCAGTCCGGCTGGGTGTTCACGGCGCTCGCGGGCAATCCGGAGGTGAACTCGGCCGACTCGGACCTGATCATCGCGATCCCGGCGGCGGCGGCCGGGCTGGCGCTCGGCGGGCTGCTCCTCGTGCTCGACCCGCGCCGCACACCCGACCTGTCCACGGTCATCGGGTGGGACCGCGGCGGCAGCACTGATACAACGAACGGATGAGCGCCGGGGACGAGCTGCTGGACATCGTGGACGAGCGGGACCGGGTGGTCGGGCAGGCCCGGCGCGCCGAGGCCTACGCGCGGCGGTTGCGGCACCGGTGCGTGTTCGTCCTGGTGCGGGACGCCGAGGATCGGATCTTCGTGCACCGCCGGACGGCGACGAAACTGGTGTTCCCGTCGTGCTACGACATGTTCGTGGGCGGGGTCGTCGGTGCGGGGGAGAGCTACGACGAGGCGGCACTGCGGGAGGCGTCGGAGGAGCTGGGCGTCGAGGGGCTGCCGCAGCCGGTGCGGCTCTTCCGGTTCCTGTACGAGACTCCGGAGCACGCGTGGTGGTCGGTGGGCTACGAGGTGCGCTGCGAGGTGCCGGTCCGGCCGCAGGCGGAGGAGGTCGCCTGGCACGCCTTCCTGACCGAGGACGAGCTGCACCGGCGCCTGCCGGAGTGGCCGTGGGTGCCGGACGGCCTCGACGCGTACGAGCGGTTCCGGGCCTGGCGCCGGCAGTGAGCAGCGGGGGGCGACGCGGTGTGCGCCAACCCCCCGCCCAGCCGGATCCGGACCTCGCCGTAACCGTCGCCGGCCGGGACCTGCGTGACCACGACACCCTGCGTCCCGACCAGGTGCTGCCGGGTGGGTGTCGCGTCGGTCCGCATGGTCCGGGCGGCGCGGGACAGCCGCCACGTGAGCCAGGCTGCCGGGACGGCGGCGGCCATGCCGACCGCCACGGCGATGATGCCCGCGAGACGGGTGTCCGGGCCGATCAGCTGCAGGGCGATCGCCCCGCCGAACCCGATTGCGCCGGCCATGGCGGCGACCACCTCGGCCGGCACCAGGCCCTCGAACTCGATCCCGGTGAGCAGGATGATCGCGAGGACGGCGATGCCGAGCCCGCCCATCACAAGTAGAGCCGTAGCCAACCTGGTGCCTTCCCCCGCGCCCCGTCCCGGTCACCGACCGGCGCGATCAGGGTAGACGACGCCCTCCACCTGCGGTTATCGGCCGTTCTGGCAGTGACCGCTTGCGAGAAACCTACATTGTCGATAGGAATGAGGGATGACCTCGCCGTTGCTCCTGGCGGTCGCGCTCGACGGGCTCGGCTGGCATCCTGCCGCCTGGCGCACGTCGCCGCTGGACCCCGCCGCCGTCCTCACCGCGGACCACTGGGTCCGGCTGACCCGCGAGGCCGAGGCGGGACTGGCCGACTTCGTCACGTACGAGGACACGTTCGGACCGCCCACGGACGTGCCCGGCGAGGTCGGCGCGCGCCTCGACGCGGTCCTGGTCGCCGCCCGGGTCGCCCCGCTGACCGAGCACATCGGCCTCGTTCCGGTCGCGACGACCACGCACACCGAGCCGTTCCACCTCGCCTCGGCGCTGGCGACGCTGGATTTCGTCAGCGACGGCCGGGCCGGCTGGCAGACGCGGGTCTCCGCCCGCCCCGGCGAGGACCGGCTGCTCGGCCGCCGCACGGTCGACCTGGCCGGCGAGGGCGTGTGGGACCTGTTCGACGAGGCCGCCGACGCGGTCGAGGTCGTCCGGCGGCTCTGGGACAGCTGGGAGGACGACGCGATCATCCGCGACGTCGCCACGGGCCGGTTCATCGACCGGGACAAGCTGCACTACATCGACTTCGCGGGCCGCTGGTTCTCGGTCAAGGGGCCGGCGATCGTGCCCCGGCCACCACAGGGCCAGCCGGTCGTCGCCGCGCTGGCACACAGCGCGGTTCCGCTCGAGTTCGCCGCCCGCAGCGCCGACGTCGTCTTCGTCACCCCCGCGGACGTGGGTGAGATCCGGGCCGTCCCCGGCCTGAAGGTCTTCGCCGACCTCGTCGTGTTCCTCGACGACCACGCGAGCGCCGCCGCGGCCCGCCGCGCCCGGCTCGACGACCTGCACGGGCGGCCCTGGGAGTCCGACGCCCGGGTCTTCGCGGGCTCGCCGGAACAGCTCGCCGATCTGATGCTGCGCTGGCGCGACGCCGGGATCGACGGCTTCCGGCTGCGCCCCGGCGCCCTGCCGTGGGATCTCGAGGCGATCACCCGGCTGCTCGTGCCGGTCCTGCAGGACCGCGGCGCCTACCGCACGACACCGCCCACCGGCACGCTGCGCGAGCGCCTCGGGCTGCCGGCCGCCGTCAACCGCTACGCGCAGGAGGCCGGGCGTGCCTAGGAAGATCATCCTCGCCGCGCACTTCCCCGGCGTGAACAACACCACCGTCTGGAGCGATCCCGCCGCGGGCAGCCAGATCGGCTTCAGCTCGTTCCGGCACCTCGCGCGGACGGCCGAGCGCGGCAAGTTCGACTTCTTCTTCCTCGCCGAGGGCCTGCGCCTGCGCGAGCAGCGCGGCCTGATCCACGACCTCGACGTCGTCGGCCGCCCCGACACCCTGACCGTGCTCGCCGCGCTCGCCTCGGTCACCACCCACCTCGGGCTCGCCGGCACGCTCAACGCCACCTTCCACGAGCCTTACGAGCTGGCGAAACAGCTCGCCACCCTGGACCACCTCTCCGGCGGGCGCGCCGCCTGGAACGTGGTCACCTCCTCCGGCGCGTTCTTCGGCGAGAACTTCCGCCGCGGCGGCTTCCTCGACCACGCCGACCGCTACACGCGCGCCGGCGAGTTCATCGACACCGCGCGCGAGCTCTGGGACTCCTGGGCAGACCTCAAACCCGACAAAGACACCGGACTGTACGCGGACACGGGCGCGTTCGCGCACGCAGGCGCGCAGTTCGACATCGCCGGGAGGTTCGGTGTCCCGCGCAGCCCGCAGGGCCACCCGGTCGTGCTCCAGGCCGGCGACTCCGACGGCGGCCGCGAGCTGGCCGCCGCCCGGGCCGACGCGATCTTCTCCCGCCACCACGAGCTGCGCGACGGCCAGGAGTTCGCCCGCGACATCCGCGCGCGCCTGGCCCGGCACGGCCGTGCCCCGGACAGCCTCAAGATCCTGCCCGGCGTCTCGTTCGTGCTCGGGGACAGCGACGCCGACGCGCGTGACAAGGCCCACGAGATCCGCCGTCGGCAGGTCAGCCCGCAGACCGCCATCCTGCTGCTGGAACAGGTGTGGAACCGGGACCTCTCCGGCTACGACGCCGACGGGCCGCTGCCGGCGATCGACCCGGCCGGCGACGAGCAGGCCGTCCACCAGGGACGCACCGCGCAGACCGCGGACCGGCACCGCACCGCCGCCGAGTGGCGCGCGCGGGCCGAGGCGGGCAACCTGTCGATCCGCGAGCTGATCATCGAGGTCACGGGCAGGCAGAACTTCATCGGTACGCCGCAGCGCGTCGCCGCGGAACTCGACGAGTACGTGCAGACCGGCGCGTGCGACGGCTTCATCCTGGTGCCGCACCTCACCCCGGGCGGGCTCGACGGCTTCGTCGACACCGTGGTCCCGCTGCTCCAGGAGCGCGGCGTGTTCCGTACGGACTATGAGTCGGCGACCCTGCGTGGCAACCTCGGACTGGAGACGCTGTGACCGTACCCCTGGCAGTCCTCGATCTTGCCCCGCTCGTCGCGGGTGGCACCGCGGGCGACGCCCTGCACCGCACGATCGACCTCGCCCGGCGCGCAGACCAGGCCGGCTACTCGCGCTACTGGGTCGCCGAGCACCACCTGACCCCCGGCGTCGCCAGCTCGCAGCCGGCGCTGCTGCTCGGGCAGCTCGCCGCGGCGACCGGCCGGATCCGCCTCGGCTCGGGCGCGATCCAGACCGGCTACCTGACACCCCTCGCGATCGTCGAGCAGTTCGGCATGCTCGACGCGCTGTATCCCGGCCGCTTCGACCTGGGTCTCGGGCGGTCCGCACAGAAGGCCTCCGCGGTCGTACCCCGCGAGGCCCGGGTCGTCGACGGGCTGCTGATCCCGAAGCCGTTCTCGTTCGCGAAGATCCGGGCGTCGGCGCGCAGCAAGCTGTTCGCCTCGCTGCTGCAGCTGCCCGGCACGGAACCGCCCGCGTTCACCGAGGTCCTCGACCGGCTCCAGGCACTGCTGGCGGGCCCGGTCACCGACGGTGAGGGCAACGAGGCGCGGGCGGTGCCGGGGGAGGGCGCCGGCCTGCAGCTCTGGCTGCTCGGCAGCAGCGGCGGGGAGAGCGCGCAGGAGGCCGGGGCGCGCGGGCTGCCGTTCGCCGCGAACTACCACGTGGCGCCGGCGAGCGTGCTCGAGGCCGTCGGGGCCTACCGGGACGCGTTCCGCCCCGGGGTGCTGCCGGAGCCGTACGTGATGGTGTCCGCGGACGTCCTGGTCGCGCCGGACGACAGCACCGCGCGTGAGCTGGCCACCCCGTACGCGCTGTGGGTGCACAGCATCCGCACCGGGCGCGGGGCGATCCCGTACCCGTCACCGGCGGCTGCCGCTGCGGTGTACGAGAGCTGGAGCGCCGAGGACCACGACCTGGTGGCGGACCGGCTCGCGACCCGGTTCGCGGGGTCCCCGGCGACGGTCGCGGAGCGGCTGGAGACCCTGCAGCGGGTGACGGGGGCGGACGAGCTGCTGGTCACGACGATGACGTACGAGCACGCGGACCGGGTGCGCTCGTTCGAGCTGCTCGCCAAGGAGTGGTTCTAGGGTCTGTTTCATAAGTGGCGGCCGGGCTGCGGCGGGCCCAGATCCCGCCTGCGCACGTCCCGCGAAAGCCCACATCCAACACCGGGATGAGGACTTCCACGGGCCGCACGCAGACGAAATCTGGACTCCGCCTCGC
>CAKUMG010000514.1 GCA_934667465.1 uncultured Actinoplanes sp.
GTTCGAGGAGACGCGGTGCGGCACGACCACGACGCTCTGATCGCGCGGGCCCTTGAGGCGTACGGGCACCTCGGCGGCGCCGCGGTCGCCTGGCGCATCGGGCTGATCCACCAGCAGCTCGGCCATCCGCGGCGGGCCCTGGAGGTGTACGGGCGCATCGCGGCGGACGACGGCGACGCGGCGGACCGGGCGCGGGCTGCGGGCGTTCCAGGTTCTGCTGAGCGTGCTGCTGCTGATCGCGGCGCCGGTGGCCGCGCTGGTCGCGGCGTACAGCTACACCTCCGGCGTCGACCTGCCCTCGAGCCTGTCGTCGCTGCTCAACGACCTCGCCGAGTACTTCTGAGTGCCGCCCCACCGCCCGGGCCCGCGCCGTTGTCGGCGGGCGGGACCGCGGTGCTGCTCAGCTGAGCGCCGGCCCGTGGCACATCTGAGCGCCGGCCCGCGGCACATCTGAGCGTCGGCCCGCGGCAGATCTGAGCGCCGGCCCGCGGCACATCTGAGCGCCGCCAGTGCGGCTCAGCTGTCGCCGGGCTCGCGCTTGCCCTCGTCGACCTCGCGCTTGCTGTCCTTGCGCTCGCGAGCGCCCTCGTCGAGGCCGCGGCCGCGATCGTCGCTGCCCAGGTCACGGCCGCCCAGGTCGTGGCCGCTCGCGTCGCGGCCGCCCACGTCACGGCCGCCCAGGTCGTGGCCGCTCACGTCGCGGCCGCCCACGTCGCGGCCGCCCACGTCGCGGCGGTTCAGGTCGCGGTTCTGGTCCTTCGGGTCGCGGTCCAGGTCGCGCTCCCACTGGGCGAGCAGCTCGCGGTCGCGGCGGGACTGCTCGGTGTCGACCGAGCGCAGGAAGTCCGGGTCGTCGTCGGGGGAGAGCGGCCGGGAGGGGGCCCGGCGGATCGGGCCCTCGCGCCGTGCGGGCAGGGGACGGCCCCAGAGGAAGTAGGCCAGCGGGCCCAGCAGCGGGATCAGCAGGATCACGAGGATCCAGGCCGCCCGGGGCATCGCGCGGACCCGATCGGCCGACAGCGAGCTGATGAGGGCGAGCACGAAGAGGACGAGCTGGATCGCAGCGAGGAAGACGAACACCCGGACCATGTGGCAATAATGACGCGCTTGGCTGGGAACGGCGACGATCAGAGCATGACAAGCACCGTTCCGACGACGGAGAGCCCGGCCGTCACGAGCGCGTAGGCGGCGACGGTCCGTTCCCCGCGCCGCGGTGGCCAGGCATTCAGCCCCCGCGCCCGGCGGTAGGAGATGCCGACGAGCAGCGCCCAGCCGATCAGCCCGGCCGCCACCATCAGAAAAATCACGAGCCCCGCGCCCGGCTCGAAGGCGTGCCGCAGCATCAGCAGCGCCACGACGCCCGCGGAGAGCCCGGTGCGCCGCCACGCGAGCCTCGTCCGCTCGGCCGACGCCCCGGGGTCCCGTACGGGCTCGCTCACTGCACCGCCTTGATCAGCACCGCCACGATCAGCAGCACCGCCCCCGCGGCGACGAGGACCGCGAGGATGCCGGGGAAGCGCGACCGCGGCAGGTCCTGGCCGAGGCGCATGGCCCGCTCGGTGCGCGCCCAGTGGTCCACGGCGCGCACCGCGACCACCCCGCCGAGCAGCAGCAGCGCGACCGCGAGGATCTCCCGCAGGTAGTCGATCGGCAGCGGCGGCAGGAACTGCGCGCAGGCAAGCCCGCCGGCCAGCAGGGCGAGCGCCGTCCGGATCCACGCCAGGAACGTGCGCTCGTTGGCCAGCGAGAACCGGTAGTCGGGTTTCTCGCCGGCCATGGACGTCTTCTGCGGGTCGAACCAGGGTGCGGGCACCCGACGATTATCGACCGGCCGGGTGAAGTATCGATTTCGGTGCGATCCAGGGGTCGGCGGCCAGGGTGCGGGGCGTCCCAGGGCCCGGCGGGCGCGGCGGGTGGGGGAGTATGGGAACCGAGCGGGCCTCACCCGCTCGGCAAGAGAAGTGATCCGCCGGAAATGTCGCTTTCCTCGTCGCCCGGGTCGTCCGCGGACCGGGTGAGGTGAGTCACTATCGGTGACGCAGACTCGTAAGCTACCGGTGGGTAACATCGAGGGACGCGAAACCCGGCTGCAGGCGTGCGTTCGTATACAGGAGGGTCGTCGAAGCGCGATGAACATCGTCGTACTGGTCAAGCAGGTGCCCGACTCCGGTGCGGAGCGCACCCTGAGCGCGAGCGACAACACCGTCGAGCGTGGCTCGGCGGACAACGTCATCAACGAGATGGACGAATACGCCATCGAAGAGGCGCTGAAGATCAAAGAGGCGCACGGTGGCGAGGTGACCATCCTGACGATGGGTCCCGAGGGTGCCGCCGACTCGATCCGCAAGGCGCTGTCGATGGGCCCCGACAAGGCCGTGCACATCCAGGACCCCGCGCTCCAGGGCTCCTGCGCGGTCGCCACCTCCAAGGTGCTCGCCACCGCGCTCGGCACGCTCAACGCCGACCTGGTGCTCTGCGGCGCCGAGTCCACCGACGGCCGCGTCCAGGTCATGCCGCACATGATTGCTGAGCGGCTGGGCATCGCGGCGCTGACCGGCGCCCGCAAGCTCACCGTCGACGGCGCGCAGCTGACCGCCGAGCGCCAGACCGACGAGGGCTACGAGGTCGTCACGGCCGCCACCCCGGCCGTGGTGAGCGTCTGGGACACCATCAACGAGCCGCGCTACCCGTCCTTCAAGGGCATCATGGCGGCGAAGAAGAAGCCGGTGCAGTCCCTGTCGCTGGCCGACCTGGGCATCGCCGCCGACGAGGTGGGCACCGCCGGGGCGACCTCCGCGGTCCTCGAGTTCTCCGGCCGCCCGCCGCGCGGCGCCGGCGTCAAGGTCATCGACGAGGGCGAGGGCGGCGTCAAGCTGGTCGAGTTCCTCGCCACCGAGAAGTTCGTCTGAGCCCGAGGGGATGGAGAGACATGGCTGAGGTACTGGTCGTCGTCGAGGCCTCGCAGGCTGCCGGCGTCAAGAAGGTCACGCTCGAGATGCTGACGATCGCCCGCACCCTGGGCGACGTGTCGGCCGTCGTGCTCGGCGGGGCCGGCGCGGCCGCCGCCCTCGCGGAGAAGCTCGGCGAGTACGGCGCGGCGAAGATCTACGCGGGTGAGGGCGAGGACGTCGACGGCTACCTGGTGGCGCCGAAGGCCACCGCCGTCGCCGAGCTGGTCAAGCGGGTGCAGCCGGCCGCCGTGCTGCTGGCCGCGACCCAGGAGGGCAAGGAGATCGCCGGCCGCCTCGCGGTCAAGCTGGACAACGGCCTGCTCATCGACGCGGTCGACGTGGCCGCCGACGGCACGGCCACCCAGGTGGTCTTCGCCGGCGCCACCGTCGTCAAGTCCAAGGTCACCCGCGGCGTGCCGATCATCACGATCCGCCCGAACTCGACCGCGCCCGTCCCGGCGTCGGCCACCCCGGTGGTCGAGCAGCTCACCGTGGCCGCCACCGAGACGGACAAGCTCACCCGGGTCGTCGAGCGCGTCGCGGAGCAGAAGGGCTCGCGCCCGGAGCTCAGCGAGGCGTCGGTCGTCGTGTCCGGCGGCCGCGGCGTCGGCAGCGAGGACAACTTCAAGCTGGTCGAGGAGGTCGCCGACCTGCTCGGCGGCGCCGTCGGCGCGTCCCGCGCGGCCGTCGACTCCGGCTACTACCCGCACCAGTTCCAGGTGGGCCAGACCGGCAAGACGGTCTCCCCGCAGCTCTACGTGGCCCTGGGCATCTCCGGCGCGATCCAGCACCGGGCGGGCATGCAGACCTCGAAGACGATCGTCGCGGTCAACAAGGACGCCGAGGCGCCGATCTTCGAGCTCGCCGACTACGGCGTGGTGGGCGATCTGTTCAAGGTCGTCCCGCAGGTCGCCGAGGAGATCCGCAAGCGCAAGTGACGTTCCGCACCACCCGAACGGCCCGGCTTCCGCCGGGCCGTTCGCTTTTGGCGGCGTACGGCCATGATTTAGATCTCGGTGGGCCTTCCCGACCGGCGGACGCCCCGCGTGGGTTGACGCATCAAGGCATAAGCTTCAGGGCGATGGCTTACCTGGATCACGCCGCGACCACGCCGATGCTGGCCGAGGCGCTCGACGCTTACGTCGCGGCGGCTCGTGAGCTCGGCAATCCGTCGTCCCTGCACGCGGCCGGCCGCGGTGCCCGCCGGCTGGTGGAGGAGTCCCGCGAGCGGATCGCCGCGGTGCTCGGGGCGCGCCCCTCCGAGGTGGTCTTCACCAGCGGAGGCACCGAGAGCGACAACCTCGCGACCAAGGGCATCCACTATGCCCGTCGGGACGCGGACCCCCGGCGCACCCGGGTCGTCGCCTCGTCGGTCGAGCACCACGCCGTGCTGGACTCCGTCGACTGGCTCGGCGCCCACGAGGCGGCCGCGATCTCCTGGCTCCCCGTCGACGGCCGCGGCGCCGTCGACCCGGCGGCCCTCGCGGAGATCATCGCCGAGCACGGCGACGAGCTCAGCGTCATCAGCGTCCAGTGGGCCAACAACGAGGTCGGCACGGTGCAGCCGGTGCCCGAGCTGGCGGCCCTCGCGGCCGCCGCCGGAGTCCCGTTCCACACCGACGCGGTGCAGGCGGTCGGGCAGGTCCCGGTCGACTTCGCGGCGAGCGGCGCCTCGGCCCTCACCGTCAGCGGCCACAAGCTCGGCGGCCCGGTCGGCGTCGGCGCGCTGCTGCTCGGCCGCGACGTCGCCGCCACACCGCTGCTGCACGGCGGCGGCCAGGAGCGCGACGTCCGCTCAGGCACCCTCGACACCCCCGGCGTCGTGGCCTTCGCGGTGGCCGTGGAGGCGGCGGTGAAGGGCCAGCAGGACCACGCGGCCCGGATCGCGGCCCTGCGCGACGACCTGGTGGCCCGGGTCCGCGCGGCGGTCCCCGACGCCGTCCTCAACGGCGACCCGGTGCGCCGCCTGCCCGCCAACGCGCACTTCTCGTTCCCGGGCTGCGAGGGCGACGCGCTGCTGCTGCTCCTCGACGCGCAGGGCATCGCCTGCTCCACCGGGTCGGCCTGCTCGGCCGGCGTCGCCCAGCCGTCGCACGTGCTGGTGGGCATGGGCGCCGACCACGACCGGGCGCGGTCGTCGCTGCGCTTCACGCTGGGCCACACCTCCACGGAGGCCGATGTCGACGCGCTGTTGACCGCCCTCCCGGGTGCCGTCGAGCGGGCCCGGCGTGCGGCTGCCTGGCGGTCGCCCCGGTCGTGACCGGCCTGCTGGTCGGCGGTCGCCCCGGTC
>CAKUMG010000515.1 GCA_934667465.1 uncultured Actinoplanes sp.
GCGCGTGGATCAGCTCGCCGGCGCCCGGGCCGGCCGGTTCCTGCGCCTCGCCGTCCCAGAGCGCCAGGCCGCCGGGTCCGAGCAGGTCGGCGGCGCGGGCCCCGTTGTCGCCGAAGCCGTACCGGGCGAGCCGGCTGGGGCGGGTCACGTCACTGGCCCAGCAGCGGCAGGGTGCGCGGGGTGCCCGGCGCGGGGATGTCGGCGCCGGGCAGCTCGCCCAGCGCGAGCGCGGCGAAGCGGGCCGCGAACGGCTGCCAGACCTCCTCGACGTCGGCGAGCACGTCGCTGACCGCGGCCACCACGGCCTCGCCGTCGTAGCCGAGCTCGTCGAGCGAGGCCCGGTCGTCCTCGGCCCAGGCGGCGATCATGGGGGCGTCGACCTCGGGGTGGAACTGCACGCCCCAGGCCCGGTCACCGAGCCGGAACGCCTGGTGCGGGTAGCGCGTCGAGGCGGCCAGCAGCACCGCCCCGATCGGCAGCTCGGTGATCTCGTCGCGGTGCCACTGCACCACGTCGGGCAGCAGCGGGACCCACTTGAACAGCGGGTCGGTGTCGGCGGCGTCGCGCCTGCCGATCAGCGCCGGGCCGATCTCGGGACCGGACGGGCTGCGCTCGACCAGGCCGCCGTGCGCCTGCGCCAGCAGCTGCGCGCCGAGGCAGATCGCCAGCGTGGGCACGTGATGGCGGACGGCCTTGCGCAGCAGGCCCTCCAGGGCCGGGAACCACGGCGCGCCCGGCTGCCCCGCCGCGTCGGCATAGGCGTTCTGGTCGCCGCCGAGCACGACGAGGGCGAGATGCCCGTCGAGCGTCTCCGGCAGCGCGTCACCCGCGTGCGGCCGGACCACGGTCAGCGGAAGCCCCGCCTCGGCGAACCAGTCCCCGAGCCGGCGGAGATCGTCGGACGGGTCGTTCTCGATCACCAGTGCTGTAGCCACCCCCCGAGGCTATCCGGTGGGTGTGACACGCATTCTCCGGCAGGGCAGGATGTCGTAGCTGGGCGGGGCGTACGGACCGTCGCTCCCGCCGAGGTGCCGGGCGCGGCTTCGCCGGCCGCTGGCGCGTCCGGAACGCGAAGCCCCACCCGGCCACGTGCGTGAGCGGTCGCCCCGGCTCGCTCCGCATCGCCTCAGGGCGGTGGTGACCACCGGATCCCCCCAGGAGACGGTGACCACCGGATCGCCCCAGCGGGCGGTGACCACGGGATCACCTCAGGGGGCGGTGACCACCGGATCACCTCAGGCGGGCGGTGTCCACCGGGCGATCAGCTCGCCGTCCTCCTCCTCGCCGGTCTCCACGAAGCCGAGGTCCAGATAGAGGGCGCGCGCCGCCTTGTTCTCGGGCACGTAGCTGAGCGCCACGTTGGGCGTGCCCGGCTCGGCGGCGAGCCGGTCGCGGAGCGCGGTGATCAGCGCCCGCCCGATGCCCTGCCGCTGCCGGGACGCATCGACCACGACCCCGCCGATCCAGCGGCTGCGGTCGTCGTCCACGGCCCACATGCAGAAGCCCACGACCGCGCCGTCGAGCGTGACCGCCAGCGGGTGCCACAGCTCGCCGTAGTGGCACAGCAGCAGGTAGTGCGCGGTGCCGTTGACGAAGCCGGCCTGCTCCGGGTGCACGGACAGCGCCTCGACCGCCCGCCAGTTGTCCTTGGTGACCGGTTCCAGATCGATCTGCATCCCCGGGATCCTGCCAGAATCCCGGGGAACGACGGTGACCGCGGACCATCGGACGCCGCGGCCGCGCCAAGCGCGGACGATCAGCGCGACCGTCGGACGCCGCAAACGATCACCCCGACCGTCAGTCGCCGCGGACGATCAGCGCGACCGTCAGTCGCCGCGGACGATCAGCGCGACCGTCGGCACCGCAGACGAGTAGCGCGACCGTCAGGCGATGCAGGCGCAGACGATCAGCGCGGCGCCGAAGTGCGAGGCGGCGCTGACGACCGCGCCCGGGTGCCGGTCCTCGCTGCAGATGACCTCGCCGAGCTTGCCCGGGGTCATCCAGTCCAGGACCAGGAACGCCAGCCCCATGACGCCGATGCCGAGGATGCCGAACAGCGCCGTCGACGCGAGCCCTTCGGCGAAGTTCTCGTAGCTGGTGAACACCGCCGTGAAGACGATCGCCGCGATGCCGAGCTGGTTCGCGGCGAGCAGCATGGCGGCGTTGCGGTTCTTGTCGACCCAGATCAGGTCGCGCAGCTTGCCGGGGGTCAGCAGGTCGACCAGCACGAAGCCGACTGCCATCAGGCCGATCCCCAGCGCACCGAAGACGACACTGCGCCCGGCGCCCTCGAGCAGATTCTCCAGCACGGTCTCTCCCTCGTGACGGCGTTACCGCAGGCACCGTATCGGACCAGCGCACGCGCGTGATCCACCGCCCGGCCGAAACCCCGGCATCTTGCCGGCCCCGGCCCGCCCGAAACGCCCGCATCCCCGCAATGCGCACACCCCGCCGGCACGCCCACCGCCGCGCAACACCCCAGGGGCACGCACAACCAGATCCGCCCGGCCGCCGCTCCGAACCGAGCCGACACGCCCGCCGGGCCGGCACGCCCACCGATCCGGGCCGGCACGCCCACCGGTCCGGGACAACACGGCCGCCGAGCCGGGCCGACACGCTCGCCGGGCCAGGACAACACGGCCGCCGAGCCGGAGCGAGCCCGGGCCGGGGCGATGCGCAGCGAGCCGGACCGCCCGCTCACGCACGTGGCCGGGTGGGGCTTCGCGCTCTGGACGCGCCAGCGGCCAGCGGAGCCACTCCCGGCACCTCGGCGGGAGCGACGGTCCGAACCCCCCACCCAGCTACGACATCCGCCCTTGACCTAAAGAGCCCCGAGATACCGCTCCCGCTCATAAGGCGTCACTTCGCGGCGGTACTGCTCCCACTCCTGCCGCTTGTTGCGCAGGAAGAAGTCGAACACGTGCTCGCCCAGCACCTCGGGGATCAGCTCCGACTTCGCCATCACGTCGATCGCCTCGGAGAGGTTCTCGGGCAGCGCGTCGTAGCCCATCGCCTTGCGTTCCTGCGGTGACAACGACCACACGTCGTCCTCGGCGCCCGGCGGCAGCTCGTAGCCCTCCTCGATGCCCTTGAGACCGGCGCCGAGCATGACGGCGAACGCCAGGTAGGGGTTGGTGGCCGAGTCGAGCGACCGCACCTCGACCCGTGCCGAGCTGGGCTTGCCGAACGCCGGCACCCGGACCAGCGCCGAGCGGTTGAGCGCGCCCCAGCTGACGAACGCCGGCGACTCGGTGATCCGGTCGGGCAGCTGCATCGGGAAGAGCCGCTTGTAGGAGTTGACCCACTGGTTGGTGATCGCCGTGTACTCGCGGGCGTGCACCAGCAGGCCGGCGATGAACGCGCGGGCCGTCTTCGACAGCTTGAGCGGGTCCGACGCGTCGTGGAAGACGTTGCGCTCGCCCTCCATCAGCGACAGGTGCGTGTGCATGCCGCTGCCGGGCTGGTCGGTGTAGGGCTTGGGCATGAACGTGGCGCGCACGCCCTGCGACAGCGCCACCTCCTTGACCACGTGCCGGAACGTCATGATGTTGTCCGCGGTGGTCAGCGCGTCGGCGTAGCGCAGGTCGATCTCCTGCTGGCCGGGCGCGACCTCGTGGTGGCTGAACTCGACCGAGATGCCGATCCGCTCGAGCGCGAGCACGGCCTGGCGGCGGAAGTCGCGGGCGACCGAGTGCGTGGTGTGGTCGAAGTAACCGCCGCCGTCGACCGGGACCGGCAGCGAGCCGTCGAGCGGCCCGTCCTGGACCAGGAAGAACTCGATCTCGGGGTGGGTGTAGAAGGTGAAGCCCTTCTCGGCCGCCTTGGCGAGCATCCGGCGCAGCACGTGGCGCGGGTCGGCCCAGGCGGGGCTGCCGTCGGGCAGCAGGATGTCGCAGAACATGCGGGCGCTCTCGCCGCTGGCGCCGCCCTCGAACGGGAACACCTGGAACGTGGTCGGGTCGGGCATGGCGACCATGTCGGACTCGGTGACCCGGGCGAAGCCCTCGATCGCCGAGCCGTCGATGCCGATGCCCTCCTCGAAGGCGGACTCCAGCTCGGCGGGCGCCACGGAGACGCTCTTCAGGGTGCCCAGCACATCCGTGAACCAGAGCCGGACAAAACGGATGTCGCGCTCCTCAAGCGTCCTGAGCACGAACTCCTGCTGTCGGTCCACGTCAACCCCTCTGTCGCCCGGCGGTCAGTCTCTCCCCGTCCCGTTTCCCCGAGATTACGCTGCCCGCTCCGGCACGGGCGCCCCGCGGGTGAGGGCCGATGTTGATCTCAGACAGTACGGCAGGGTAACCCGACATGGGACGCCAACGCTGGGGAACAATATCCGCATGCCCTCGTTGCGTCTCGCTCTCGCCCAGGTGAACTCGACAGTCGGAGACATCCCCGGCAACACCGCCGCGGTGCGCCGCTGGACCCGCCGTGCCGCGGACGCCGGCGCGCAGCTGGTCGCGTTCCCGGAGATGATGCTCACCGGATATCCGATCGAGGACCTGGTGTTCCGGAACTCGTTCGTCGAGGCGTCCCGGTCGGCCCTCGAACAGCTCGCCACCGACCTGGCCGCCGACGGGCTGGGCGGGATCGCCGTGGTCGTCGGCTATGTGGACGCCGACGGGCCCGCGCCGACCAGCGCCGACGCGCAGCCGGGCCGGGGCCGCCGGGACGCGTCCGCGCTGCTGATCGGCGGCCGGGTCGCGGCCACCTACTTCAAGCACCACCTGCCCAACTACGGCGTCTTCGACGAGGACCGCTACTTCGAGCCGGGCGATTCACTGACAGTGGTACGCCTCGGCGAAGCAGACGTGGCATTGACCGTGTGCGAGGACCTGTGGCAGGCGGGCGGGCCGTTCGCCGCCGCGCGCCGGGCCCGGGTCGGGCTGGTCGTCAACATCAACGCGTCGCCGTACGAGCTCAACAAGGACGACGTCCGCCTGCCGCTCGTGCAGCGCCGGGCCGCCGAGGCGGGCGCCACCGTGGCCTACGTCAACCTGGTCGGCGGGCAGGACGAGCTGGTCTTCGACGGCGACTCGATGATCGTGAGCGCGGGCGGCGAGCTGCTGGCCCGGGCCGGCCAGTTCTCCGAGGAGCTGCTGGTGCACGACGTCGAGGTGGGCCCGGTCGCCGCCGCGGTGGGCTCCGCGCCGCCCGCGCCGCAGGCCTCGGCCGAGTCGCTGCACGGCGAGGACGCGGGCCCCGACGACATGGCGATCGTGCGGGTCGACGG